>CAMBHC010000125.1 GCA_945866285.1 Candidatus Sulfopaludibacter sp. SbA3
CGCCCAGGCTCTCGCCCAGCGTGAACAGCCGCCGATTCGACACAAACGTCGTGACGTCGTCGGCGGTTCCCTTCAGCTCAAACGACAGCATTCCGCCGAAGCCAGTCATCTGTTGCTTCGCCACCTGGTGCCCGGGGTGATCGGCCAGCCCGGGATAGTAGACGCGCGACACGGCCGGGTGCGCGGTCAGCGCCACCGCAATCCGACCGGCGTTCTCGGCGTGGCGCTGCACGCGCAGTTCCAGGGTCTTGAGGCCGCGCATGGTTACCCAGCAGTCGAGCGGCGCGGGGACGGCGCCAATCGCGTTCTGCAGGAACTTGACCGGTTCAAAGACCGCAGCGTCACGCGCCAGCACGGCGCCCTGAATCAAGTCCGAGTGGCCGGCCAGGTACTTGGTCACGCTGTGGACGACGAGATCGGCGCCAAGGGAGAAGGGCTGCTGGAAGACCGGCGTGGCGAACGTGTTGTCGACCACGACGAGCGCACCCGTGGCGTGCGCGAGAGCCGCGATCGCCCGGATGTCAGAGACGAGCAGCCGCGGATTGGTCGGCGTCTCCAGCCACACCAGGCGCGTGGTCGCGGTCACCGCCGCCGCGACGGCGGCGAGGTCAGTGGTATCGACCGGCGTAATCCGCAAGTTGAATCCCGCGAACACCCGGTTCAGCAAGCGGTAAGTGCCGCCATACACATCGATCGGCACGATGACCTCATCGTGTGGCCGCAGGTAGGCCTGCAACACGGCGTGCTCGGCGGCGAGGCCCGAGGCGAACACCGCCCCGTATTCGACGCCCTCGAGCTCCGCCAGCACCGCTTCCAACCGTTGACGGGTGGGGTTGTTGGTCCGCGCGTAATCGAAGCCACGGTTGACGCCCGGGCTCTGCTGCTCGAACGTCGCGGTCTGGTAAATCGGCGCAATCAGCGCGCCGGTGGCGGCGTCACTGGGTTGAGCGGCGTGGATGGCACGAGTGGCAAAACGCATCTGGTTGGGTGCTCCGGTGATGGGGTGCTTGGGGGCTGAAGTGCTAACTGGGCAGGCGTCGGAAGGCAGTCGCCGTCACACGATGGGCCCTGCGAAGGCGGGCGGCCGCCGCGGCCACGACGGTCCACGAGTGTTGGCCGGTGAGCAGCCAGTGCGATTGCCTATCCGGGGCGTCGGCAACGGCCTGCACGCGCAGTCCGGCCCTGCTCGCAATCGCGACCGCGGTCGAAATCGGCGGAAGCAGCCCAGGATAGGTCACGCGAATGCACCACTGCGTGACCACCGCCGGCCCGGCACTGGACGGGGCGTCGGTGATGGCGGCGATGATGTCGGGCGCGCCATCGGCGGCACCGAAGTACACGTGTGAGCCGTGCTCCCCATGGACGAGGGCCAGCTGACGATGGATGGACGACGGGAACGAATCGCTCATGGTCCGTATCTCTCCCCGACAGGGGCGGGAGTTAGCACCACGGCGCAGCGTAAGTGGCGACAGACCTTCAGGTCTGTCGGTCGCGGCCAGGTTGCTGTGGCGTCTGCGGGCCCGATCCCTCAGCCACTCTCGATAACCGTCCGGCCGTCACGGCCAGAGCTTCATCAATGTATCTCGATGCGATGATTATAGTCAAGCCAGAACTCACGAGCGATAATTCACGTCATGCCTGCCCCCGACCGACGCCGCCCCGTTGCCACCGCCTTTCTCGTCCTGGCCGTTCTGGTCGCAGCCGCACCGGCCTTGGCCCAGGATTCGGCCAAGCCTCTCTGGTCGGGCCGCTTCGATGTCGAGCCCAACAAGGCGCTGCTCGCCTGGGGCGCATCCTTCAGCTTCGACAAGCGGCTCTTTGAAGACGACGTGGCTGGCAGCATGGCGTGGGCGGAGGCGCTCGCCCGCGCCAACGTACTCACGCCCGCCGAGGCGCAGGCGATTCAACGTGGCCTGTCCTCGATCCTCGAACGCGGCCGCGCCGATGCCGCCTTCCTGTCGGGGCCCGACGAAGACGTCCATTCCTTCGTCGAACGCGTCCTGATCGAACGCATTGGCGAGCCGGGCCGCAAGCTGCACACCGGCCGCTCGCGGAACGACCAGGTCGGCGTCGACATGCGGCTCTACGTCCGCCGCCGCGTCCCGGACATCCAGCAGTCGCTGGTCGCGGTGATCGAGGCGCTGGTGACGCAGGCGGCCGCCGCCGGTGATGCCGTCATGCCGTCATACACGCACGTCCGGCGGGCCCAACCGGTGACCGTCGCCCACTACCTGCTCGCCCACGCGGCGGCCCTGCGGCGCGATGTCGAGCGCTTTGCCGTGGTGCGCGCCGAAGCCGACGCCATGCCGCTCGGCGCCGGCGCCATCGCCGGGACCAACTACGCGGTCGACACCGCCTTCCTCGCCGCGAAGCTCGGCTTCACCAAGGTCGTCGCCAACAGCATCGACGCCACGTCCGACCGCGACTACGTCAGCAGCTTCCTGCACGCCTCGTCGCTGGCCATGGTGCACCTCAGCCGGCTCGCCGAAGACGTCGTGCTCTTCACTGGTGAGGAGTTCGGCTTCTTCGTGCTTTCCGATGCGGTCGCCACCGGCAGCAGCCTGATGCCGCAGAAGAAGAACCCGGACCCCATGGAGTTGGTCCGCGGCAAGGCCGGCCGCTCCATCGGCAATCTCGCCGGATGGCTGGCGACCATGAAGAGCCTGCCGAGTGGGTACAACAAGGACCTCCAGGAAGACAAGGAGGTGCTGTTCGACAGCGAGGACACGCTGATGGGGTCGGCCGGTGCCGCGACCGTGGTCGTGCGCACGCTCACGCTTGATCGCGCCCGCACCACGCGTGGCGCTTCCGGCTTCCTGCTCTCCACCGACGTCGCCGACTACCTGGTGGCGCAGGGCGTCGCCTTCCGCACGGCGCACGAGATCGTCGGCGGAATGGTGCGCAAGATGCTGGCCGAAGGCAGGGAGTTCGAAACGCTGACGCCAGCCGAGTGGAAGGCCTATCATCCGGCGTTCGGCGACGCCGTGATGCAGGTCGTAACCGCGCAGGCGTCGGTGCGCGCCAAGAAGACACCGCAATCAACCAACCCGGATGCCGTCAATGCGCAACTCGCTGAGATTCAGCAGTGGCTCGCTGGCCGGAAGGCGAAATAGATCATGAATCGACGGACATTCATCAAGGCCGCCAGCGTGCCGCTCGGCGCCACGGCGCTCGGACTCGAACCGACGGCGTTCGCGGCGGCGACGCAGACCACGCCGCGCTCGTCGGTCGTCGTGGTGGGCGGTGGTGCGTTCGGCGCGTGGACGGCGTTGCACCTTCGCGAGATGGGCCATGCCGTGACCTTGGTCGACGCCTATGGCCCCGGCAACTCGCGCTCAACATCGGGTGATGAGACCCGCCAGATTCGCTGCGGCTACGGCGACCGCGAGCTCTACTCGCGCTCGGCGTTGCGCGCGTTCACCGCGTGGCGAGCGCGGCAGGAAGAATTCGGCGTGCCGCTGATGATGGAAACGGGGCGCCTGCAGCTGGTGCCCGACTGGACCCCCAGCCTCAGGGCCACGCAGGCCACGCTGACGAAGATCGGCGTCAAGACCGAAGCGATGACGCAGGACGACATGCGCAAGCGCTATCCGCAGATGAATCCGGACGGCATGGGGGTGGGCCTGCTGGAACCCGGCGCCTGCGTGCTGCGCGCCAAGCAGGCCATTCTCGCGGTGGCGGCCGCGTTCAAGCGCAAGGGCGGCACGGTGACGATTGCCCGCGCCACACCGGGACGCGGCGAGGGCCGCCAATTGCTCGACCTCGCGACCGCGAACGGCGACCGCGTGGCGGCGCAACAGTTCGTGTTCGCGTGCGGCCCGTGGCTGCCGCGGCTGTTCCCAGCGCTGCTCGGCACGAAGATCCAGGTCCCCGGGCGGGACGTGCTCTACTTCGGCACGCCCGCCGGCGATACCCGGTTCAACTTCCCCAACTTCCCCAATTATTCCGAAGACCGCTGCTACGGATTCGCGAACATCGACGAACGCGGCTTCAAGGTGTGCGCCACCTCCGGCGCCACGTCATTCGACCCCGACACCGATGAGCGCATCGTCACGCCCCACGAAGTGCGTCGCGCGCGCGCCTATCTCGCGCTCCGCTTTCCCGCGCTCAAGGATCAACCGGTGATCGAGACCCGGGTCTGCCAGCTGGAGAACACGGCCGACGAGCACTTCATCATCGATCGCCATCCCGACTACGACAACGTGCTGATCGCCGGCGGCGGTTCCGGACACGGCTTCAAGCATGGCCCGGTGATCGGTGAGTACATCGCCAAGCGCGCGCTCGGCGAGCCGACCGATGCGGCGTTTGATCACATGGTCCGCCTGGCGCGGTGAACCCGTGTCCGGGCGGCAGGGACGCCGTTCTCGGGCTACAATAGTGTCTGGTCCGGGGCGTGGCTCAGCCTGGTAGAGCGTCCGCTTTGGGAGCGGAATGTCGCTGGTTCGAATCCAGTCGCCCCGACCACTTTCAACAGGGTCCATTTCGGGGACATCGGTAACAAACTATCCCGGGCGGCAACGGCGCGAACTCGCGCACTCGCGACTCGAGGTCGCGCCCCTGCCGCAACTCCATCACATCGTAGAAGCTGCCATCGTCGGGCAAGCGAAACCGTGTCTCGTCATCGACTCAAGACCCGCTGCTGGGGCAAGCGCTGGCGGTCGATGACCTGGCCGTCGCGCATCACCATCGCCAGCGTGCGGAGGTTGCTGATCGCGAGCAGCGGGTCGGCGTCGAGCACGAGGAGGTCGGCTCGCTTGCCGGCCTCGATGGTGCCGAACTCGGCCAGCCCTCGCGATGCGATGGCGCCGTTCCTGGTCCCCGCCACAATCGCCTGGGCCGGCGTCATGCCCAATTCGACCAGTCCCTCGATGGCGATGACCGTGCCAATGCCGTGATTCTGGTTGTCGGGCTTGGTGCCGCTGCGGGTGAACTCGGGCGCTGCGGCCCAGTAGCTATCGGTGCCGACGGTCACGACGGCACCAGCGGCGATCAGCTTCTGCGCGTTGCGCCGGCGCATCTGCAGCTCGAGGCCCTCGTCCGCCGCACGCTGACGCAACTCAGCGCCGGTGCGCGGGCGCGGTGTCCCCTGTTGCGCCTTCTCGGCTTCGGTTCGTTTCGCCAGCGCCTCGTCGCGCTCCTTGACAGCTTTCGTCCAAGCCTCGCCGGAGATGGTGTTGCTCAACATTGAGCAGACCACCTTCTTCTCGACGATGGCGCGCACCAGTGCGTCGGGCAATTCACGTGGGCCGAGCAGTTCAGGATGCTGAATCAGGTCGATGCCAGCTTCGACCGACAAGCGCAGGCCATCCGGCGTCGTCGCGTGGGTCTCGGCCGACTTGCCGCGGCGGTGCGCCTCTTCCACCAGCACGCGCTGCGCCTCTGGAGAAAAGCCGATGAACGACGGCCGCGCGAAGTGAGCAGTGCCGCCGTACTTGATGAAGTCGGGCCCCTTGTCGAGATACGCGCGAATGGCGGCGCGAAGTTCCGCGGGATCCAGATCCACGAGATCCTCGCCCACGCCCTGCGACACTTCATCGTTGACCTGCTCCTGGAACAACGTGAGGCCCTGTTCGCGGATCAGGCTGAAGCTGATCGAATAGGGCCCGCCCCAGCCGACGATATTGCCGGCGGCGAGAATCCTGGGACCAATCGCTCCGCCGCTCGTGATCTGGTTGCGAACAGCCACCAGCGGCGTCAGCAGGCCGTAACTGTCGCGCACCGTGGTCACGCCGTGCTTCAACTGCAGTTGGGCTGCTTCGAGCACAATCTCCTGCTGCCGCGGGTGATACTTCGCCAGGGTCTCGTAGCGTTCGCCGGTGCCGCCGTAGAGCGACAAGTGAACGTTGGTATCGACGAGTCCTGGCATCAGGAACTTGCCGCGCGCATCGATGATCGTGGCACCTGCCGGCACGGGCGTCGTTGCCCGCAGACCCACCGCGGTGATCTGATTGCCCGACACCACCACGACCGCGTCGCTCACCGGCGCACCGCCGTTGCCATCAATCAACGTGGCGCCGGTAATGGCGGTTACGGCGGGAGTTTGCGAGAACACAGCCGCGCCAAGCGCGGTGCACAGAAGGGCGATGAGGGCCGAAAGGCGCATGGCGGTAGTTTAAGCCAGCTCCTGCCGGCCGCCACTCGCCGGGAACGGCATGACGCGGAGTCTAGCGTTGCTGAACTGAGGCCTGGAAGTCGGCGAACGATTTCTGGATGCGGTGGAGAAACGCCGCCTCAAAGTCGACACCGTCACCAAGGTCGCGCAACAGGTTGGCAATGGCAATGCCGCCGGCTTCGTCCAGCAGGCGCTTGGCCGCCAGCGCACTGGCCGCGTAGGCGACTTGCGCTTCGGCGCCGCTCATCTTGCCGAACGAATTGGAGAGCACGGTCAGCGACGGCACGCTAGACGCCTTGGCCACGCGCGCCTCTGCCCAGTCGAGACCATCGCGCTCGAGCACCGAGGCCAGCCCTTCGTTCAGCCAGGTCGGCAGGTTGCGGGTGGCGAGCGAGCGAATCAGCGCGTGGGTGAACTCGTGGGCCAGCACGCGGTCCAGGTCTTCGCCCTTCTCTCCTGCGCCCCGCATGGGCACGCGGATGGTGCCGTCAAACGCGGCCGCGGCCCACTGCGGCGATCGCGTGATGTCGCGGAACTGCTCGCCGCTGTAGAGCACCACGGGCACGGACTTCGGTGGGAAGGCGCTGAACACGTCGCAGATGCGCCAGTAGGCGCGGTTCAGCGACTCGAGCGCCTGTGCCGCCATATCGGCGTCTTCGGCGCCTTCGAACGACACGGTGAAGAAATCGCCCACCGTGAGCCGCATCCGATCGTGCAGTTCGGCTTCGCGCTTCCAGCGATCCAGCGTGTCGCGCACGCCGGTGTCCGCAGGGACTTCGGTGGCGACGATTTCGTAGAGACGAATAGCTTCGGTCAGATCATTCTGGCGTTTGAATACCTGCGCCAGCTGCGCGCGGGCGCGGGTCAGATCTGGAGCGAGCACAAGCGCGCGTTCAAGCGACGCCTTCGCATCAGCGTCGTGACGAAGCACGAATGCCGCGGTACCGAGGCCCATGTGCAGCCGAGCGTTCTTGGGATCCAGTGCAATCGCGTCTCGAAACGCTTGCTCTGCGACCTGCGCCTGGCCCGCATCGAGCGCGTTCCACGCGTCTTGCTCCCGCATGCCTGCGGCCGGACTCGACTGAGCCATCGCCACCTGGGCCCAGAGGACCAGGACAGCTGCCACGGCAATACGGGACGGAGTCACAGGTCCATTATGGCAGGGCTGATGGGACGGCCGCTCGCCGTCCGCTTCCGCACTCGCTCCAGACGG
>CAMBHC010000126.1 GCA_945866285.1 Candidatus Sulfopaludibacter sp. SbA3
CAAGTCCCCAAGTCCCCAAGCCCTCA
This sequence comes from Candidatus Sulfopaludibacter sp. SbA3, assembly GCA_945866285.1. Taxonomy (GTDB): domain Bacteria; phylum Acidobacteriota; class Vicinamibacteria; order Vicinamibacterales; family UBA2999; genus 12-FULL-67-14b. The sequence goes on from CAMBHC010000126.1 coordinate 27, forward strand.
GGTCCCCAAGCCCACCGCGTAGTAGAATTGGGGATTGGGGTCCACGCCGTGGGCCCCGCAGTACCCCATGGCTCACGATTGGATTTCCGTCCGCGGCGCCCGTGTCCATAACCTCAAGGACATCGACGTCGACCTGCCGCGCAACAAGCTCGTGGTGATCACGGGCCTGTCGGGGTCTGGCAAGTCGTCGCTGGCCTTCGACACCCTATACGCCGAGGGGCAGCGCCGCTACGTCGAGTCGCTCTCGGCCTATGCCCGCCAGTTTCTCGAGCAAATGGAGAAGCCGGACGTTGACCTCATCGAGGGCCTGTCGCCGGCCATCTCGATCGAGCAGAAGACCACCGGGTCCAATCCACGCTCGACGGTCGGCACGGTCACCGAAATCTACGACTACCTGCGCCTGCTGTTCGCCAACATCGGCGTCCCGCACTGCCCGAATTGCCGTCGCGAAATCACCTCGCAGAGCCTTGAGCGCATCGTCGACATGGTGATGACCTATCCGCAGGACACGCGCATCAACGTGATGGCGCCGATCGTCCGCGGCCGCAAGGGCGAGTTCAAGAAGGAACTGCTGGCGCTACGCACACGCGGCTTCACCAAGGCGCGCATCGACGGCCAGCTCCGAGCGCTCGAAGACGACATTGCGCTCGATCGCCGCCGCAACCACGACATCGACATCGTCATCGATCGCTTGATCGTGCGCAGCGGCATCGAGAAGCGCCTGGCCGAATCGGTCGAAGTCGCGCTGACCATGGCCGACGATGTCGTGGTGATCAATTCTCTGGATGCGGGCGACCGGCTGTTCTCGCGCAAGCTGGCCTGCGTCGTCTGCGGCATTAGCGTGCCGGAGATGTCGCCGCGGGCGTTTTCGTTCAATTCACCACACGGCGCCTGCCAGTCGTGCCAGGGCCTGGGCGCGACCTGGGACTTCGACCCGCATCGCATTGTGCCGGACGAATCGCTGTCGCTGGCGGCCGGCGCCATTGCGCCGTGGGGACGCGGCGATGGCAAGCTGGTTGCCGATGCGGTGCTGGCGATCTCGTCGTACTACGGCATTGATCCGCAGGTGCCATTCGGCAAGTTGTCGAAGAAGCACCGCGACCTGATCCTGCTGGGGCCGGGCGGCGTGCCAGGAGGGCGGGACTTCAGTCCCGCCGCATCCGCCGAGCCCGCCAAATCCGCCAAGACCCCCAAGAAAAAGCTGGTGACGCCCGAACCGTTCGGCCGCGATTTCGAAGGCGTGATTCCCAACTTGCGGCGCCGCTTTGAAGAGGGCTCGTGGGCGGTGCAGGAAGAGCTCGATCCGTATCGCGCCTTGCGTGAGTGTCCGGTCTGCGAGGGCAACCGCCTGCGGCCGGAAAGCCAGTCGGTCACCCTCAAGGGCAAGACGATGGCCGATTACGTGAACCTGCCCGTGTCTGGCGCCCTCGCCGTGTTCGACGCCATCGAGTTGCAGGGGCGCGAGGCGATCATCGCCACGCGTATCCTGAAGGAGATTCGCGATCGGCTGCGCTTCCTGAACGACGTCGGCGTCGGCTACCTGACGCTCGCGCGTTCGGCGGCTTCCTTGTCGGGTGGGGAGGGGCAGCGCATTCGTCTCGCGACGCAGATTGGCTCGAACCTCACCGGTGTGCTGTACGTCCTGGACGAGCCCTCGATCGGCCTGCACCAGCGCGACAACCGGAAGTTGCTGACGACGTTGGGCCGATTGCGCGATCTCGGCAACACGGTGGTGGTGGTGGAGCACGACGAAGAAACCATTCGGACGGCCGACTATGTCGTGGACCTTGGTCCCGGCGCCGGCGAGCTGGGTGGGCAGGTGATTTTCCAGGGCACGCCTGCGGACTTGATCGGCAACGGCAACGGTTCGCTGACCGGCGCCTACCTCGCCGGCCGCAACGGCATCATCACGCCGGCGTCCCGCCGTAAGGAAGCCAAGGGCGAGATCGTGATTCGCGGCGCCCGTGCCAACAACCTCAAGTCCGTGGACGTGAAGATCCCGCTCGGCCGCCTGGTGGCGGTCACCGGCGTCAGCGGGTCTGGCAAGAGCACGCTGGTCAACGACATTCTCTACAAGTCGCTGGCGCGCGAGTTCTACCGCGCGGCCGACGAGCCCGGCGCCCATGACAAGATCGAAGGCATCAACCTGATCGACAAGGTCATCGAAATCGACCAGTCGCCGATCGGGCGCACGCCGCGATCAAATCCAGCGACCTACACCAGCTTGTTCACATTCATTCGCGAGCTGTTCGCAATGGTGCCTGAAGCACGCACGCGCGGCTTCAAGCCGGGCCGCTTCTCGTTCAACGTCAAGGGCGGGCGCTGCGAAGCCTGCCAGGGCGATGGCGTGATTGCCATCGAGATGCACTTCCTGCCCAACGTGTATGTGACGTGCGAGCAGTGCAAGGGCCGCCGTTACAACCGCGAGACGCTGGAGATCAAGTATCGCGGCAAGTCGATCGCTGACGTGCTCGACCTGACGGTCGACCAGGCACTCCCACTGCTGGAGAATTTCCCGCCGTTGGCGATTAAGTTGCGCACTCTGCAAAGCGTCGGCCTCGGCTACATCACGCTCGGGCAATCGGCGACGACGCTGAGCGGCGGCGAGGCGCAGCGGGTGAAGTTGTCGCGCGAACTGTCGAAGCGCGGCACCGGCCGGACGCTCTACATCCTGGATGAGCCGACCACCGGACTGCACTTCGAAGACGTCCGCAAGCTGCTCGACGTCCTCACGCGGCTGGTCGACCAGGGCAACACGATCGTGGTGATCGAGCACAACCTGGATGTCATCAAGTCAGCCGACTGGTTAATCGATTTGGGTCCAGAGGGCGGCGATGGCGGCGGCCGGGTCGTGGCGCAAGGTACGCCGGAGCAGGTTGCGAAGGTCAAGAACTCGGCGACGGGCCAGTTTTTGGCAGAAATGCTGAAAGGCTGAGCCTGCTGCGCCGAAGCCTGAAAGGCGTAGGCGAGGCAAAATAGCCACACTTTCAGACTCTAAGGCTGTGGCTCTGGGAACACAGCCGCTGGGTGTGCCTGAATGTGCATATACGTGTAAACGTTGTAGGTAATAGGCTTAGTCCGTTTTTTCCGGTCCGCGCATAACGGGCATCGACTTTGCTTCTCTGGCGAACGGAACCGTAGAGACTTAATGGACGCACAACGGACGCTCAAACGGCAGATTTCGTGCGCTGGCATCGGGCTTCACTCCGGCCAGAAGGTCACGCTGACCCTGAAACCCGCCGCCGCGGACACCGGCATCCGGTTCCGCCGCACGGACCTGGGCGTCGAAATCCCAGCCTTGGTTTCTGAAGTTTCTGGCGTCCAGCACGCCACGGTGCTCGGCAAGGCCGGTGCCACGGTCGAAACGGTTGAGCACCTGCTCGCCGCGCTCGTCTCGGCCGGCATCGACAACGTCATCGTCGAGCTCAATCACAAAGAAGTGCCGATCATGGACGGCAGCAGCGCGCCGTTCCTGTATCTGCTGCAGGAAGCGGGCGTCAAGACGCTCGGTCCGGCGCGCAAGTATCTGAAGATCCTCAAGCCGGTGCAGATTGCGAGCGGCGACAAGCGCATTGCCATCTACCCGTCGGATCACTTCAAGGTCAGCTACACCATCAGCTTCGATCATCCGCTGCTGCGGCACCAGTCGCGCACGGAACGGATCACCGAGGCCAGCTTTGCCGACAACATTGCCGCCGCGCGCACCTTTGGCTTCCTGAAGGAAGTGGAGTGGTTGCGCCAGAACGGCCTCGCGCTCGGCGGCTCGCTCGAGAATGCCATCGTCATTGGTGACACCGGCGTGCTGAACGCGCTGCGATTTGAAGACGAGTTTGTCCGCCACAAGATTCTCGACGTGGTCGGCGACCTCGCGCTCGTGGGCCGGCCGATTGTGGGTCACGTCGTCGCGCATCGCGCCGGACATGCCCTGCATACGCAGCTGGCGACCGAGATTCTCAACGATCAAGAGGCGTGGTGCCTGGTGGAGGCGCCGTCCGCCGTGCCCGAAGGGGCTTTCGATACTGTCGGCGTGCCCGGCGTGGCGCGCGCACACTAGCTCTCGATCATCCTCCAACGGGAACGCATTGGGCCGCGGGGCGCCCCGCGGCCTTTCTTTTTTTCCAGCGGTGGCATAATGCGAGGTCGCCATGACGATTCCAACTGCACCTACCCTGCTCACCCCTGACGCAATTCTCGCCGGCCTGCGCGCGCTGCGCGAACGGCAGCCCGTCAAATACTCGGCGTTCTATTCGAGCCAGCTCGGTGGCGTCGTCACCGATCCCGCGCTGATGGTGATCCCGTTCGACGATCACATGGTGCATCGCGGCCACGGGATCTTCGATACCGCCGGTATCGTCAACGGACGGATTTACGACCTGGACGCGCACCTCGATCGGTTTGTGCGCTCCGCCGAACGCTCGAACCTGGCGCTCTACGGCAGCCGCGAGCAGATGCGCGACATCATCATCAAGACGACGGCGCTCAGTGGGCGGCGGGATGGCTCGATCCGCTACTGGTTGTCGTCTGGCCCCGGGAGCCTTGAACTCAGCCCGGCCGCCGGCGCCGAGCCGGGATTCTTCGTCATGATCTTCGCCGGCCTGGCTTATCCCGAGCGTTGGTCCACCGAAGGCTTGAAGGTGATGACCACGACGTTTCCGATCAAGCCGCCGCTCTACGCCATCACGAAGAGCACCAACTACCTGCCCAACGTGCTGATGCAGATGGAGGCCAAGCAGGCCGGGCTCGACAACGGCGTGTTCCTGGATGCGTCGGGCAACGTCGGTGAGAGCTCGAACATGAACGTGGCGTTCGTGACGGCGGACGGCGTGCTGCGTCACCCGAAGTTCGACCACATCCTGTCGGGCTGCACCTCGCTGCGCCTGCTGGCACTCGCGCCCGCACTCGTGAAGCAGGGCCTGGTCGCCGGCATCGAGGTCTGTGACATCCCGTCCGCCCAGGCGCGGGCGGCGCGCGAGATGATGCTGATTGGCAGCTCGATCAAGGTGGCGTCGATCGTGGAGTGGGACGGCGCCAGGATTGGCGACGGCCGTCCCGGCGGCATCGCGAAGGCCTTGCTGGCGCTATTAGATGAGGATATGCGCAGTGGCCGCGATCGCTTGATCGACGTGCCGTACTAAGGGCCCGGGGGCGGCCTCAGGATGAGGTAGACTCGCCGTGCGAGACGCCGCCCCCCGAACGCGGAATCGTCTCACCACCGCCCGGGTGCGTCCGGGCCGCGCAAGGATTTCGAATGCAAATCAACGAACGCACCGTCGGCGACATCACCGTCCTGGACCTCCAGGGCAAGCTCACGATCGATGATGGCGCGACTTTGCTGCGCGACAAGGTCGCCAGCGTCGTGTTTCAGGGTCGGGCCAAGGTCATCCTGAACCTGGCCGGCGTCGGCTACATGGACAGCGGCGGCCTCGGCGAACTGGTCCGCTGCTCGATGGCGGCGCAGAAGGCCAATGGCGCCGTGAAGCTCGCCAACCTCACGAGCCGCATCACCGACCTGCTGACCATTACCAAGCTGCTGACCGTGTTCGACACCTTCGACTCAGAAGAGAAGGCACTGGCCAGCTTCAGTAACTAGCGCGCACTCGGCAATTCAGGACCGCCGCGCCGTCGGCCGTCACCGGAACGGTGAACTGCGCCGCCGACGCGTCGGTCTTGGTCTACTCGCGTGGCGAACACCTTGGCCGCGCTGCCTTTCAGGCCCGTGCCTCATCCATCTGCGCCGCTCCTCTTCTCCGTTCTGGCCGGGATGGTAGGATCTCCGCTTCAGGAGATCGCCCATGACCCGCCTTGTGACGTTTGCCGCCTCCCTCTTTCTGTTCGTAACCCTCGCCGATCCGCGGCCTTCGGCCCAGGGCGGCTCCTCGGCCGCCCAGGGCGGCGCCGACGCGGCGCTGGTCGCCAAGGCCAAGGCCATCCACGAGCGCGTGATTACGCTCGATACCCACGACGACATCAACCCTGCCAACTTCACCCGGCAGAAGAACTACACGCAGCGCCTCGAGACCCAGGTCAACCTGCCGAAGATGGTGGACGGCGGCCTCGACGCGTCGTTCTTCATTGCCTATGTGGGCCAGGGACCGCTGACGCCTGAGGGCTACGACGCCGCCTACAAGGAGGCAGTGGCGAAGTTCGACGCCGTGCATCACCTCACCAAGGAGATCGCGCCTGGTCAGATCGAGCTGGCGCTGACCGCCGCCGATGTCACCCGGATTGCGAAATCAGGCAAGAAGGTGGCGCTCATCGGGATCGAGAACGCATATCAGCTTGGTACCGACCTCAAGCGCGTGAAAGAGTTCTACGATCGGGGCGGCCGCTACATGTCGCTGGCGCACAACGGCCACAGCCAGTACGCCGATTCAAACACCGGCGAACGTGACGGCAAGTGGCTGCACAACGGCCTGAGCGAGTTGGGCAAGCAGGCGATTGCCGAGATGAACAAGTGGGGCATCATGGTCGACCTGTCGCACCCCTCAAAGGCCGCCAACATGCAGGCGATGGCGCTCTCGAAGGCGCCAGTCATTGCCTCGCACTCCGCGGCCCGCGCCCTGGCCGATCACAGCCGCAACATGGACGATGAGCAGTTGCTGGCGTTGAAGAAGAACGGCGGCGTGATCCAGACGGTGGCGTTTGCCAGCTACGTGAAGATCAACAAGCCTGATTCGCCCGAGCGCACGGCGGCCATTCTCGCCCTGCGGAAGACCGCCGGCCTCAGCGCTCCCGGCGGCGGCGGTGGTGGCGGCGGCCGAGGCGGCCTCAACGCCCTGTCGCCTGAGCAGCGCGCCAGGTTCGACGCTGGCATGGCCGACATCGACAAGAAGACCCCGGGCGATCCCCGGGCGACGGTGGCCGACTTCGTCAATCACATCGACTACATCGTCAAGAAGATCGGCATCGAGCACGTCGGCATCTCGTCGGACTTCGACGGTGGTGGTGGCGTGACCGGCTGGAACGGCGCCGACGAGACCTTCAACGTGACGCTCGAATTGGTGAAGCGCGGCTACAGCGAGGAACAAATCAGCAAGATCTGGAGCGGCAACCTGCTGCGCGTGATGGCCGACGTCGAAAAAGTCGCCAGACAGATCCAGTCGGAGCGCCACTAGGTGCAGGCGGAGCTCCAGGAGGCGATCGACTTTCACGTTGCGGTCATCGCCGAGGGCAGCAAGGCGCTGGTCGGCTACGACACCGCGAAGGCGGTGGCGAACGTCGTCTTGCTGTCGGAGATCCCGACGACCTATGACAAGCGCACGGAGCGGCAGGTCAACGCC
>CAMBHC010000127.1 GCA_945866285.1 Candidatus Sulfopaludibacter sp. SbA3
TCAGCATCCGCACGAGCAGATTGTCACCGTCCTCGAGGGCGAGCTCGAACTGACCGTCGAGGGCACGACCCACCGTCTGTTGCCGGGCGTGGTCTACGTCATCCCACCGCAGGCGCGCCATTCCGGCCGCGGCATCACCGCTTGCCGCCTGCTCGACGTGTTCTCGCCGGCCCGCGACGACTACCGGTAGGCGACGTGCGGCCCGATGCTTCGTGGGTCGGTCGGTCCCGTCCTGTTCGTCCACGGCACGCCCACCTGGTCGTTCGATTACCGCCCGACGGCACCGCGCGCGTGACCGAAGAGATTGAGCATGTCCTGAATTAAGATTGCAGGGCAGACATGCCCAACATCCTCCAGAGCCTTCCCGTCGGCGAGAACGTCGGCATCGCGTTTTCAGGTGGTCTTGATACCAGCGCCGCCTTGCACTGGATGCGCGCGAAGGGCGCGGTGCCATACGCCTACACGGCGAACCTGGGGCAGCCCGACGAAGCCGACTACGACGAGATTCCGCGCAAGGCGATGAGCTACGGCGCTGAGAAGGCGCGCCTGATCGAATGCCGCGAACAGCTCGTCGCCGAGGGCATGGCCGCGTTGCAATGCGGCGCCTTCCACATCACCACGGCCGGGCAGACCTACTTCAACACCACGCCGCTCGGGCGCGCCGTGACCGGCACCATGCTGGTTGCTGCCATGCGCGAAGACCACGTCAACATCTGGGGCGACGGCAGCACTTACAAGGGCAATGACATCGAGCGGTTCTACCGCTACGGCCTGCTCGCCAATCCCAGCCTGCGCATCTACAAGCCGTGGCTCGACCAGACGTTCATCGACGAACTCGGCGGCCGCAAGGAAATGTCGGAGTACATGGTCCGGCACGGCTTCCACTACAAGATGAGCGTCGAGAAGGCTTACTCGACCGACTCGAACATTCTGGGCGCCACGCACGAAGCCAAGGATCTGGAATTCCTCAACAAGGGCATCACCATCGTCCAGCCGATCATGGGCGTCGCGTTCTGGCGTGATGACGTGCCGGTGAAGGCCGAGACCGTGACGATTCGGTTTGAAGAGGGTCACCCGGTCGCGCTGAACGGCAAGACGTTCGCCACCGCGCTCGACCTGTTCATGGAAGCCAACGTCATTGGCGGCCGCCACGGCCTGGGCATGAGCGATCAGATCGAGAACCGCATCATCGAGGCCAAGAGCCGAGGCATTTACGAGGCGCCCGGACTGGCGCTGCTGTTCATCGCCTACGAGCGCCTGATCACCGGCATCCACAACGAAGACACCATCGAGCAATACCGCAACCACGGCCGTCGTCTTGGCCGTTTGCTCTACCAAGGCCGCTGGTTCGATCCGCAAACGCTGATGCTGCGCGAGAGCGCGCAGCGCTGGGTGGCGCGTCCGGTGACCGGCGAGGTCACGGTGGAACTGCGCCGTGGTAACGACTACTCGATTCTCGAAACCTCGAGCCCGAATCTGACCTACAAGCCCGAGCGCTTGACCATGGAGAAGGGTGAGGAGGTGTTCTTCACGCCGCAGGATCGCATTGGCCAGTTGACGATGCGCAATCTCGACATCGCCGACACGCGCGAGAAGCTGATGATCTATACGCAGCAGGGGCTGCTGGCGCCACCCGCATCGAGCGGATTGCCGCAGTTACCCGCGGCGGATGAGACAAAGAAGAAGTAGGCCCCAAGCCTCCAGGCCCCCAGGTCTTTACTTCAAGTAGAGAACGCCGAGATCGTCGTCATACCACTCGCGCAGCAGCAGGTAGTTTGAGAGCTGCACGTAGATGTGGTCGACCGGGTCAGCGACGGTCTGCTCCCAGTGCGCCCGCACCTCGGGTTCGAGCCGCAGCGTGATCGTCAACCATTTGCTACCCGACTGCGTGCTGCGGCTGACCGAGGCGTAGGCTTCCCAGCCCGCGCCCATCAAGCGGAACCGCTCCTGTTGCACGTGAGCCGGCGAGCGGTCGGCCCACAGGCACATGCGGCCAGTGAGCGACCACACCGGTGGGTCTTTGACGAGTTCTGCGTCCTGATCCCAGATCATCGAACGAAGTGACGGTCAGCTCGTTTCGATCTTGACCGACCTGACAACGATTTCCGTGGCGGGACGGTCCTGCGCGCCGGTCTTGGTCTTGCCGATGGCGCGAATAATGTCGATGCCTTCGGTGACCTCGCCAAAAATAGCGTGCTTGTTGTCGAGCCACGGCGTGGGCGCCAGGGTGATGAAAAACTGGCTGCCGTTGGTGTTGGGGCCGGAGTTGGCCATCGACAGGATGCCGTCGCTGCCGTGGCGCAAGCCCGGGCCGAACTCATCGGCGAACTTGTAGCCCGGGCCGCCCATGCCATTGCCCGTTGGGCAGCCGCCCTGGATCATGAAGCCGTCGATCACGCGGTGGAAGATCAGGCCGTCATAGAACGGCCGGCTGACCTTCTGGTTGGTCTTGGGGTCGGTCCATTCCTGCGTGCCGGTGGCCAGGCCGACGAAGTTGGCTACGGTCTTCGGCGCCTTATCGTCATACAGCTTGACCTTGAAGGTGCCCTCGGAAGTGTCGAATATCGCGGTAGTCATTTCTTAATAATAGGTGCCAAGGTGCCAAGGTGCCAAGGTGCCAGGGTGCCAGGGCGGCAAAGTGGCAAAGGGGCAAAGGGGCAAAGTGGCAAAGTGTCCGATAATGCAGCGCATGCGCATCTTGTTCACGGCCTCCCTGCTGCTCACGGCCTCGCTGGCCTCGGCCCAGGCGCCTTTTCGCGGGGTTGTCGAGGCGGCGGTCGAGAACGGGCGCCAGCTCAAGGGGCAGGTGACGCTCACCGTTGACGGCCAGCCCGTCGAGAAGAGGTTCGTTATTCGAGTGCCCGCCGCCGCCAAGGTTCCTGCGTGGAATGGGTCGCTGGTCATCGGCGCGCATGGCGGGTCGGGTGGCAATAGCGTCGACCGCACCGGCAAGGTATTCGGGACCAGCGAAACAGCACTGGACGATGTGATCGGGCAGTACGCGCTGGCGCAGGGGTTCGCCTATGCCAGCGTCGATCGTGACGGCGCCATCCCGGCGCGTGGCGGCCTTGCGCTGACGTACGAGTTCACCAACCTGGCGAAGGCCGAGGTCGCCCGCCTGGCCGGCCGCGCGCCCTCGCGCGTGTACCTGGTGGGGCTGTCGATGGGCGGCGGCATCACGCGCCTCGCGGCCGAGGACCCACGACAGGTATTTGCCGGCACGGTGATCATTGCCGGCGCCGGCGGCGACCTGGTCACCCGGCTCGATCGCGCCACCAAGATGGCCGGGGTGTGGAAGCTGATCGATCCACGCGCGCACATCGGCATGTCGTCAGCCGACACCAAGATGCTCGCGTATGCCGCCGCCGTGGGCACGCCCGTCGAGGCGCGTCGGCTCTGGCCGTACACCGGCAGCGGGTCGGCGGCCGCGCTCGCGCAGCTGCAACTGGCGACCGAGGAGACCACCGGTAAAGTGATGGTGCCGACCATCGAGGTGGTGGGCACCTGGGACGACCTGGTCATTCGCGAGGTGCGCGCCTACAGCCGGCGCGTGGAGCCGAAGGCGTCCCATCGCCTGTATCAGGTCGAAGGCGTCTGGCACATGTCGGGCGATGACGATGGCGTGATGGGGTTTCAGTACGCGGCTGAATCGCGCATGAAACTCGACAAGGACATCGCCGACGCGATGGGCGAGGGGCCCTCGTACATCCCGACCGTACGCGAGGCGTTCGACCACCTGGTCCGCTGGGTGGAGAAGGGCGCGCCCCCACCAGCGAACCAGATGGTCAAGCCTGGGGCCAAGCTCAAGTAGCCAAGCCCCCAAGCCCCCAAGCCTCCGAGCCTTAAGCCTCAATCCGGCGGCGGTCAGGTTGGTGATGGTCAAGCTCGCGCTGCCGGGTTCACAGCAGAGAGGAAATGGCGGCGGGCAGGGTAGCATACGGAGATGGCCCCAACCCTGGCGCCCGCCGAGATCGACGCGTTGGCGCGAGCCATGCACGCCGACCCGTTCGCTGTGCTGGGCCCCCATGATGTTGACGGCGGCGTCGCCATCCGCGTCTTCCGGCCTCATGTCCGCAGCGTTGAGATCATCCCGTTCGGCCAGCCCGACGGCTTGGTACTCACGCGCATTCATCCCGAAGGTCTGTTCGAAGGCGTCGTGCCCAACGAACGGCGCGACGAGTTCGACTACCGCCTCCGCTTGACCTGGTCCGACGGATCGTCCAGCGAGACGGATGATGCCTACCGCTATGGGCCCGTGCTGACGGAGTTTGATCTGCACTTGCTGGCCGAGGGCACGCACTACCGTGTCTACGATCGCCTGGGCGCGCGCCAGATCACCCACGGCATCCGTCGCGGCGTCCATTTCGCGGTGTGGGCGCCCAATGCGCAACGCGTGAGCGTGGTCGGCGACTTCAACGCGTGGGACGGCCGCGTGCACCCGATGCGCGCCATTCGCCCGGCCGGCTACTGGGAGATCTTCCTACCCGACCTTGGCCAGGGCGATCGCTACAAGTTCGAGGTGACCGGCCCGAACGGTCAGGCCGTGCTCAAGTCCGACCCCTGCGGCCGCCGCTTCGAACAGCCACCGCAAACCGCCTCCATCGTCTGGCACGACGATCCGTACACGTGGAGCGATGGTGACTGGATGGCCGAGCGCGGCCGCAGCGGCCAGTGGCTGCGAAGGCCGATGTCGGTGTACGAGGTTCACCTCGGAAGCTGGCAGCGCGCGTCCGACGGGCAGCTCCTGACGTACTACGAGATCGGCGAGCTGCTGGTCCCGTACGTGAAGCAAATGGGCTACACGCATGTCGAGCTGCTGCCGATCATGGAGCACCCCTTTACCGGCTCGTGGGGCTACCAGGTGATTGGCTTCTTCGCGCCGACCAGCCGGTTTGGTACGCCCGACGACTTCAAGGCGCTGGTTGATGCGTTTCATGCCGCCGGCATCGGCGTGCTGCTCGACTGGGTGCCAGGACATTTCCCGAAAGATCAACACGGGTTGGCGAAGTTCGATGGCACCGCGCTTTACGAGCATTCCGACCCGCGCCAGGGCGAGCACCAGGACTGGGGCACGCTGATCTTCAACTACGGCCGGCACGAGGTGCGCTCATTCCTATTGAGCAACGCGCTGTTCTGGCTGCGCGAGTTTCACATCGACGGCCTGCGCGTCGACGCCGTGGCGTCGATGCTCTATCTCGACTACTCGCGCGACGAGGGCCAGTGGGTGCCGAACAAGTTCGGCGGCCGCGAAAATCTCGAAGCGATCGAGTTCGTCAAGCACCTCAATCAACTGGTCGCGCATGAATGCCCTGGCGCCATCGTCTGCGCCGAAGAATCCACATCGTTCCCTGGTGTGTCTCACGCCATCGCCGATGGCGGACTGGGCTTCACCTACAAGTGGAACATGGGCTGGATGCACGACATGCTCGACTACACCAAGGAAGAGCCAGTCCACCGCAAGTGGCACCACAACAAGATCACGTTCTCGATGGTCTACGCCTACAGCGAGCGCTTCATCCTGCCGTTCTCGCACGATGAAGTGGTGCACGGCAAGCGGTCGATGCTCGACAAGATGCCCGGCGACGTGTGGCAGCAGCACGCGGGCTTGCGCGCGTTGTACGGCTACATGTACGCGCATCCCGGCAAGAAGCTGATGTTCATGGGCGGCGAGATCGGCCAGTGGCGCGAGTGGACCCACGACTGGCAACGGGATTGGGAGGTGCTGGGCGACGCGCGTCACGCCGGCTTGCAGCGCTGGGTGCGCGATCTCAATCGCATCTACAAGCAGGAACCGGCGCTCTGGGAAGCCGACCACGAGCCGGCCGGCTTCAGGTGGATCGACCCCGACGATGCCGAGCAGAGCGTGATTGCGTTTGAGCGGTCAGGCAACCCTTCAGTGTTGTCTGACCAGTTGATCGCGGTCGTGAACTTCACGCCAGTGCCCCGCATGGACTACCGCATCGGCGTGCCGGCCTCCGGCGCCTACAGCGAGCTGCTCAACAGCGATGCCGAGACCTATGGCGGCAGCAACATGGGCAACCAGGGCCGCGTCGAGACCGAGGCCGTGCCCTTGCATGGGCACCCCCACTCCATTCGCCTGGTCGTCCCACCTTTGGGATTTCTGCTGTTGAAACCGAACAACTGACCGGCTCCAGGTCCGCGCCAGGGAACGGGGCGCGTCGCAAATGGAACCCCGGCGCAGTTCTCGTGCCGCCTTGGGGCCACAAAAAGGAAACGCCCGAGCGGCTCACACTGCTCGGGCATTTCGATGCGCAGGTTATGCGCGTTGATTCTCCGGTGGCGTAGTCAAGCAACCCCCTTTTGGAATGTTGATCGCTTCTGTCCCGGCGGTGGCCACGCTTTGCCGTCGGGCTGGTGAAGATGTCACCTCTACTGGTGTGTCTCGCGTGGATACCCCATAGACACGCCTCTGCGAGTCGCGTGTCAATACCCCCCCAGGCAAGGCCGTTAGGCCTGACCCCACGCGGGGTGGAGCCCGCGCCCTCCAGCAACGGCGTACAAGAAAAAAGGCCGGTGGGAATCGCTCCCACCGGCCGGTTGAAACCTACGCCGCTGCTGTTACCAGCGGACGTTGATGCCGAAGCGCATGACGCGCGGCGCGAGAATGCCGCTGATCAGGTTCGCGTTGGCGGCCAGCTGGTTGCGGTTGACCGCCTGCACCGTATTCGCGTTGCCGAGATTGAAGATGTCAATCGCGGGCACCAGGGTGAACGAACCGAAGCGGAAGGTCTTGTCGACGCGGACGTCGACCGTCTGGAGGTTGTCCAGACGGAGCTCACCGAGCGGATCAAGCTGGGTCTGGATCGTGCCCGCGCCGTTGGCGCGGTTCGGCGACAGGATCGTCTGCAGGTAGGGGTAGCCCTGGCGCGCCTGGTAATTGGCGGCGAGGTTGATGTCCCACTTCATGGTGTAGCGGCCGTTCACCTTGAAGAGCCACTTCGCGTTCGTGAAGATGCCGCCGATGCCGCTGCCGGCCGACTCGGGGGCGTACTGGTAACCGTTCAACTTGTCGATGTTGGTCGGGTCTTCATACGCGTTCGCCGAATCCCAGTAGTCGATGGCATTGTTGTAGGCGGCGCTGGCGTTCAGCGACCAGTGGTTCGAATTGCGCTTCTGGAAGGTCAGCTCGAAGCCGTTGAAGTCGCGGTGACGGTCGGGCGTGTTGGTGCGGATGCCCGGCGACGGGATCAGCACGTTCGGCTGGTAGTAGGTCACCGTCTCGCAACGCGCGCCGGCGGGGCAGCCCGTCGGAACCTGAACCACCGGCAGGTA
>CAMBHC010000128.1 GCA_945866285.1 Candidatus Sulfopaludibacter sp. SbA3
TTGGGTGTCGGCCCGGTGAACGCCGCACACGCGGTGACGCTCGCCATCACGCGCGCGCGGCCGAACGCGATTCTCGTCTGCGGCATCGGCGGCGCCTATCCTTCGTCTGGCCTTCACATCGGCGACGTCGCGTGCGCCGACAGCGAATGCTACGGCGACCTCGGCGCCAGCAGCCCTGCCGGGTTTCTCGACATGCAGGCGATCGGCTTCCCGATCGTCGAAGGCCCGCCGCCCATCTACAACGTGCTGCCGATGCAGTTGTTTCCCTCGGCCAGGCGCGTGCCGTTCATCACGATGTCCACCTGCACCGGCACCGACGCGGCCGCGCGCGCGATCGAGGCGCGCACGGGCGGTGCCGTCGAGAACATGGAAGGCGCGGCGGTCGTCCATGTCGCCGCCTTGCACGGCATCCCGGCCGGCGAGCTCCGCGGCATCAGCAACATCGTCACCGATCGCGACACCACGGCGTGGCGCATCAAGGATGCCGCCACGGCGGCACAGGAGGCCCTGCTCTCGTGGCTCGCCCAGCACTAGACTTCGGATTCTCGTCCTGCCCCAACGACACCTTCGCCTTTCACGCGCTGGTCCACGGCTTGGTCCCAGGCCAGACAGTCGTGCCGTTTATTGACGATGTCGAGGCGCTGAATGCGCGGGCGGAACTCGGCCACGCCGAGGTGACCAAGATCTCGATCGCGGCGTACCCGCGTATCCGGAGCCGATACGCGCTGCTGCGAGCGGGTGGCGCGGCCGGGTTTGGTGTCGGCCCGATTGTCGTCGCTCGCTCCGCGCGCGCGGTGGGCGGCCGCGTCGCCATCCCAGGCGAGCGGACGACGGCGGCCCTGTTGCTGCGCTTGCTCGGTGATTTTGAAACGGTCCCCATGCGCTTCGATCAGATCGAGGGCGCCGTGCTTCGCGGTGAGGTTGACTGCGGGGTGCTGATCCACGAGGGCCGCTTCACCTACGAGGCCAAGGGACTGACCCTGGTTGCCGACCTCGGCTCGACGTGGGAACAGCGGATGCAGTGCCCGCTGCCGCTGGCAGCCATTGCCATCCGTCGTGACTTGATCGCGCCGCTGGCGGCATCAACGGACGCCGCCCTTCGGGCAAGCGTCGAGCACGCCTTTGCGCATCCAGGCGCGAGCCACGCCTATGTCGCGGCGCATGCGCAGGAAATGGCCCCAGACGTCGTGCGACGCCACATCGAACTCTACGTCAACCGCTACACGGTTGAGTTGGATGAACGGGCGGTGCAGGTCATGCTCGAATTCTGGCGGGCACAGGCGCCGGCTGGAATCACGCACGACACGTCTTCCGTCTTTGCCTGACACACCCTCCGGCCTTGGTATGTCCCTTGCTGCCCGGCGCGGCCTGCCCGTGTCGCGGCCGCATTTTGAAGCCACGGACTGGATGGCGGCCTTTCGCCCGACCGAGCAGCCTACGCCGTGAACTGACGCGCGATCAGCATCCCGAGCCAGGCGGCGACCAGTCCGCCCGCCAGCGTGATGCCGATGTTCGTCAGCGCGGTGCTCGTGGCGCCAGTCGACATCAGCGCCAGTGTTTCCTGGTTGAAGCTGGAGTAGGTCGTGAAGCCGCCGAGAAAACCGATGGCGACCGCGCCACGCAGCTCCGGATGCCAGGCTGATGCGGTAGCCAGGTGGGCCACCGCGCCGAGCATGAAGCAGCCAAGCAGGTTGACGATCAGGGTGCCAAACGGAAATGCAGAGCCCATTCGCTCGAACGCCCACAGCCCCACCAGGTAGCGGGCGCCACTGCCCAGACCACCCGCCAGCATCACCCACCACAGCATCAGCGCCAGCCCTTTCGCGTGTTGTCCAGAGTCTCCATCACATCACGATCACCGCGACCCGACAGCGTCTGCTGGATGCGCGTGTACACCGCGGCGCGTGCCGCCAGCGGCAACGCATCGAGCGCCGGCAAGTAGATCATGTAGCTGAAACGATAGCGGAACAACCCGGTCCCCAGGTCCAGCTTTTTCAAAGTACGAGCACAGCGAGCCCCACGGAACGGTTTTCGGGATGAATCGCAGCGGCTTTTTGATTTGGGGTTACGATCGAAGGCGATGACGCACGCCAAGCTCGGCGGTGCGAAGGAGATTACTGAATGAAGCGAACGATTCTCGCCCTCGCGATCACCGCGCTGGCGTTTGGCGCGGCGGTCAGCGCCCAGAAGACCACCGAACTCAAGGCCGGCAGCGGCGGCAGCGCTCACGTCCGAACGGAGTGGACCATCGATGGCGGCAACCTGTCGATCGAGTACGGCCGCCCGTCGTTGAAGGGCCGGACTCCCGGCAAGGACATCGACCCGTACGACGGCCGCGAGTGGCGCACCGGCGCCGATGCCGCAACCACGCTCAAGACCGACAAGATGCTGATGATCGGCTCGCTGCAGGTGCCGGCCGGCACCTACACCATCTACACGATTCCCACCGGCGGGACGTGGCAGCTCATCCTGAGCAAGAAGACCGGCCAGTGGGGCACCCCCTATCCGAAGGGCGAAGACCTCGGCCGCGTGCCGATGACCCTTGGCAAGGCCCCCGCCGCCGCCGAGCAGTTGACCTTCTCGATCGAAGACAACCCGAAAGGCGCGACGCTCCACATCGACTGGGGCACCACGCGCGCCAGCATTCCGTTCACGATCGGCTAAACGCAAAGTGCTGAGGTGCTCAGGTGCTGGAGTGCTCAGGTGCACTTCAGCACCCAAGCACTTCTGATCTATCCTTACCTCTTCAATTCCGAGGAGGCCCTGATGGTCCGGCGACTCTCACTGCTCAGCATGGTGTGCCTGCTGGCAGCAGCCAGCGTGGCACGTTCGACCACCGTCATCCCCCCATCGTTCGACGCGCTGGTGTCAGGCGCCAACACCATCTTCGTGGGCGAGGTGATGAACGTCCGCGCGGAGTGGGAAG
Source organism: Candidatus Sulfopaludibacter sp. SbA3 (assembly GCA_945866285.1). Lineage (GTDB taxonomy): Bacteria > Acidobacteriota > Vicinamibacteria > Vicinamibacterales > UBA2999 > 12-FULL-67-14b. The sequence goes on from CAMBHC010000128.1 coordinate 2,927, forward strand.
CCACGCCCGGTGGCCGGGCCATCATCACACTGGTGACCTTCCGCGTTGAAGACGTGTGGAAGGGGAATGTCGGCGCGGTCACCCAGCTCGACTTCTTGGGCGGCGAGATCGGCGAGATTGGCATGAAGGTCGAGGGCATGCCGGTGTTCCGTCTCGGCCAGCGGGACGTGTTGTTCGTGGGCAGCGAGGTCCGCAGCGTCAGCCCGCTGGTTGGCTTCATGCACGGCCGCATGCGGGTGGAGCGCGACACCGTGTCAGGCATCGATCGCGTCCGCACCTTTGATGGCCGGGCGCTCGGCAGCATCGCCCAGATCGGCCCGCAACGCGTCGTCCCGTCGCTGGCGTCGATTACACCTATGCGCTTGAGCGACCTGGAATCCGCGGTGCGTTCGCGCGCCGCCGCCGCGAGGCAGCGATGAACAGTCGACGCACCATTTGCGGCGCCATGGCCGTCCTGGTTCTTTGCGTCACGACCATGGAGTCGCCTCGGGGCTTCAGCCTGCTCAACAATAAGTGGCCCAACGGTACGGTCACCATGCATTTGCAGCTCGGTAGCGGCTCGGGCGCGCTGATCGACGGGTCAACCAGTTGGAACCAGGTCGCCACCAACGCCCTGGCCACCTGGAACACCAATATTGACCTGGTGAAGTTCTCGGCGGCGAACGACTCAACGGTGTCGCGCGGCGACGGCACCGGCACCAACAACGTGTTCTTCGACTCGGCGGTCTACGGCCGCTCCTTCGGCAACAGCACGCTGGCCATCGCCACCTCTTGGTACAACGTCGGCAGCAACAACAAGATCGAAGGCGACGTGGTGTTCAACAACACCAAGAACTGGAATTCATACCGCGGTAACCTGCGCTCTGGCGCCAACGACTTCTATCGCGTGGCCCTCCACGAGTTCGGCCACATTCTCGGCCTTGACCATCCTGACGAAAACGGCCAGAACGTCAGCGCGCAGATGAACTCGATCATCGGCAACCTCGATGCGCTCGCCTCGGACGACATCGCCGGGGCACGCTCGCTCTACGGCGCCGGCGTGACATCGAACATCAGTTTCCCACCGCGCAACGAGCCTAATGACTTCTTCAACCAGTTGATTGGGGTGTATCAGAACGAGCTGCGGGCCGGGCAGGTCACCACCTATGTGGACCCCGAAGGGATCGTGATCTGGCTCAGTGAGTACGCGCGCTATCGCGTCGGTATCTGCGACCACAGCACGGCGCAAACGCGCGTGTTCTCCGCCATCGACAACACCGGCGTTTACGGTGTCTGCGCTCTCACGCCGGCCGGCGCCATACCGTTCCCGCCCCGCAACGAAGGGTTGAACTTCATGAACGCCCTGCAGGTGAAGTACCGCGACGACCTCCGGCGCGGTCCCGGCTCGACCTATGTCAACAGCGAGGGCGCCGTCGTCTGGGTGCTCGAGTACCTGCGTTACCGGCTGAACAGCTGCAGCCACGGCGACGCCACGACCAAAGTGTTCATGCAGATTCGCGGCCAGGGGATTCAACCGGTTTGCCGATAGCCATCGCCTGAACGATCCGGTAATCGGTGGGTGTGTCGATATCCACAAACGCGCCGTCGTCCTTGATCGGCACGTCGAGCCGCCGCGAGGCATGCGCGGCAAACACCGCCTTGGCGCCAATCGCGGGATCGGCGCGTCGCAAATCATCAAAGACCGCGCGATCGAAGATCACCGGATGGCCGTGGCGGTCGCCATCAACCGGCCTGACAATGGGCGCGCGGCTTTGGCGCCAGGCGTGCACGATGGCCGCCACCGAGTCGGGCCTGACCAGGGGCACGTCCACCAGGGTCACCAGGATCGCCTCCAGGTTTGGACCGTCCACCGCCGCGAGACCGGCCAGCAACGACGACAGTTGCCCCTGCGCCCAGCCGAGGTGCTCGACGACGCGGGCGCGCGGTTCGAAGCGCGGCATGGCGGCGCGGACGGCGTCGATATGCGCGCCCGCCACCACCGCCACGCTGGGCAATCCGGCCGCCAGCAACGTGGCCACGACGCGCGCGACAACGGTGTCGCCCGTTGTCCCCAAAGGTAGGGCCGCCTTGGCCTGACCCATCCGGGACGAGGCGCCGGCCGCAAGGACAATGGCTCGTATCATTTAAATTCCTCAGTAAAAATGCGCATTATGGTGCGAATTGCCGAGCTAGATAAGAGTAGTTACAAAATAAGACAGTCGTATTGACTTCCCATTGTTGACCTGCCTACACTGGCCACGTTTTAGCCGTTCCCTGCCTGTGGCCACAGTGTAATCGGCCGCATTTTGATACCACCGGTATCGTGGGTGCGGCGGCCTGAAGGGCGTTTCCTCCAGGCCTCGGTTCATCGGAGGACAGGTTATGCCGACTGGAACAATCGCACGGCTCCTTATCGACAAAGGCTTCGGATTCGTTCGTGATGAATCGGGCCTGGAGCACTTCTTCCACCGCAGCTCCGTTCGCGGAGCGGTGTTCGAACTGCTGCGCGAAGGACAGCGCGTCGAATTCGTCATCGAGGAATCCCAGAAGGGGCCTCGCGCTGGAGACGTGCGGCTCGTTGAAGGATAGAGTTAGGTCCGGCCCCGGAGGTTGGGGCCGGAGTTCGTCCCCGTGAAACACTTCTTCAAACGCCTGGCCGCGCTCGCGGCTGTTCTCCTGATTGTTGCCGCCGTTGCCGCGCCACGCCTTGGCGCCTGGCTGGTGGTCGAAGGTCCCCTGCAAAAAGCCGACGCCATCTTCGTGCTGGGCGGCACCATGTTCGAGCGTCCGCTCGAAGCCGTGGACCTGTACCACGAGGGCTGGGCGCCGCGGTTGTTGCTGATGCGACAAATTGCCGACTTCGGCGAAGAAGAGTTGGAGAAACGCGGCGTGACCTTCCAGCGCGAGATCGATGTGCAGGTCGACGTAATCACCAAGCTCGGCGTGCCACGCGCGGCGATCGAGATCTTGCCGCCGCAGAACAGCACGCGTGACGAGGCCGATGCGCTGCTCACGGCGGCGGTCAACAATCACTGGGCGCGCGTGATCGTGGTGACCTCGAAGCAGCACACGCGTCGCGCGCAGCTGGTGATCGAGCGGCGGTTGGCCGGCACCGGCTCGCAGGTGATCATGCGCGCCTCCCGGTATGACCGGGCTGATGTTGACGGCTGGTGGCGCCATCGCTCGACGTTGCGCTTCACGCTGTTCGAGTCGCAGAGATTGATCGCTTACTGGCTGGGGATTGCAGACTGATATGATTTGACCGGAAGTGAACGGGGCCCGGTGGCCCTCCCGGTCTTCAAAATCGGTCGCTGCCTCCTTGTGGGGCAGGCTGGGTTCGACTCCCAGGCGCTTCCGCCAACCTCATCCTGCTTAGCTCAGCAGTGCCAACACCTTCTCGGTCTCCGACAAATCCTCGAGCACAAAGTCGGCGCCGGCGGCGCGTAGCTCTTCAACCGAGTGTCCACCGGTTGCGACGGCAATCGATATGGCGCCCGCGACGCGCGCGCACTCGATGTCGTGCGGGGTGTCGCCGATCACAATCACGCGTTCCAGCGCCTCGGCCGGTACGTCATAAATCTCCGCGCGCTGCCGCGCGATCGGCACCAGCGCATTCCGGTCCGCCGCGTCATCGCTGAACGCGCCCCATTCGAAGAACTCCCACAATTCGAAGTGCGTCAGCTTGATCTCGGCGGCGGCGCGGTAGTTGCCCGTCAACAACGCCAGGTGAAGGTGGTCGTGGTCGAGCACCGCTTCGATTAGCTCGCGCGCGCCTGGCATCAGCCCCTTGTGGCCGGTGCCGGGATGCTGGATTTCCTCCGCCAGCAGTGGCACGTACGCATCGCGAAAGCGCGCGTGGTTCTCGGCGGTGTCGGGCAATCCCGCCGCCCGCAGCCCGAAACTGACCAGGAACGAGTCGGTACGGCCACCAAATGACGCTCCGGCAAACGCATCGGCGACGCCAAAGGTCTGCCCGAAAGCGCGATTCATCGCGCGCAAGCCGGCGCGCCCGCTGAGGAGCAACGTGCCATCAATGTCAAACAGGAGCAACGCGGGTTTCATAGTGTTCTCATCAGGAGATCAAGCGGTCAGGAAAATAGTTTCTTCAGAAATCCGATGGGCTTCAGCTCACCGGTGGCCGGGACCAGTTCGAGACGTTGTCCACCGATCGCCTTCGCGAGCTCATCGTCCGCGGTCAACGCCAGCAACGCAAGGCCGCGCGAGCGGGCCAGGCGCGCGAGGTCCGCGCCAAACGCGCTGACGGTTTCTCTCGGCAAGTGCGCCGACGGATGCTCGGCCATCAGCATGCGGGGACCCAGCGCGAGCGCGCGTGCCAGGTGGATGCGCATGTGGGTATCAGGCCGGGTGCGT
>CAMBHC010000129.1 GCA_945866285.1 Candidatus Sulfopaludibacter sp. SbA3
GATGCCCACTGCGCATGTGGCGCGAAGTGGATGACCAAGTCCACGAGCAAGGACCTCCACCTGGACGTCTGCTCGAGCTGCCACCCCTTCTTCACCGGCCGCCAGAAGCTGCTCGATACCGAAGGCCGCATCACGCGCTTCACCAAGAAGTTTGGCGCGCAGACGGTCGAGAAAGCCAAGACCGCAGCCACCGCCGTCAAGGCGACCAAGGCCAAGGCCGCCAATAAGCCCAGCTAGGCTACCGATTGAACACAGACAGGGCTACTGACCTGTCTGTAGCGTGTCGTCCAGGGCGGCCACCAGGCCGCCCTGTTCGCGTACCGCCAACTTTCGGTCCAGCCGCTGCAGCCGGTGCTCGGCTGCCACCTTGCGGTTGCCTTCGAGGTTGCCGCTGAGCACATCAAGTACCAGCGAGCGCGCCGTGCCCAGGTCGCGCGAGCGGTGCTCGTGGTAAATCGCCAGCGCTTCCTTCGCTTCGTGCCGCAGCACTGCGGCGCAACGCGGCAGGACCGCCAGCTCACGCCAGGCCTCCGCGGCTTCGTGCACACGGCCGCCTCGCCGCCGGATCCACGCCAGCCGGCGTAGCCCATCAGCGTGCACGTCGGGCTCGGTGCCAATCCGTTTTGCCAGCTCAATGCACCTCAGCAATGCGCCTTCGGCGTGCTCGGGCGAGCCGCCACGCTCGTACAGGCGCGCCAACCCAAAGCACTCGTGAGGATTGGACGATTCGAGCGGACCGCGGCTGACGAGGGTCAGTGCCCGCGCCATCACGGCCGCCAGCGAGACCAGGTCCAGCCGATTGTGCTCGAGCACGGCTTCGAGCGGTCGCGCATCGCCGTCGCGGACAAACTGAAAATACCGCGACGGGATCTCGAAGCCGGGCACGTCGCCCACGCGATGCAGGCCGACGAGGTGCTTCTCGAGCACTGATAGCGAGCAGCTGCTCGCGTCCGGATCCGGGCCGGCCGCGGTTGGCCGGCCTCGCCACAACCGCCGCGCGGGGTGCAGCATGTCGAGATGCGGCGTCTCGGCCAGCGGAAACGGCAGGCGATGAAACAGGAATCGCGTTTCGATCAACGGCACGTCGAAGGTCTTGCCGTTGTAGGTCACCAGGGCGCCATGCGCGGCGGCCCACGCCGCCAGTTCCGCGAGCACGGCGCGTTCGTGCTCGAAGCCAGGCATCAGGAACTGCCGGACGCGGATGGAGTCGCCATCGATCGCCGCACAGCCAACGAGGAAGGCCTGCGTGCCGGCACCGGTGAAGAGTCCTGTGGTTTCAAGGTCCAAGAAAAGGAGGGCCGGGACTTCAGTCCCGGCCGTGCCTGAAACGCCTTTTGCCGAAGGCCACGCCCTCGCCATCGTCGCCAGTGCGTCCTGGTTCTCCTGGAGCGCCTCGATGATGTCGCCGATGCGACGGAATCCGTGCAGATCGTCCGCGCGGTACTCACGGTCGACGATGATGACGGCGCCTTCGGCGCGTTCGCGGACGGTGCCGCCGAGAACGATAGCGGCATCTGACGTTCGGATGGCGACGGCTTCAGCCGTCGCCGGTAAGCGATGGCTAAAGCCATCGCTCTCCGAACGAGCCAATTCCGGCGACACGACCGGCACGGCCGAAGGCTTGGTGCCCTGGACGATGCCGCGGAGTCGATCGAGCGTCGACATGGCTAGAACGGAACCTCGTCGTCCGTTTGGAGAGCGACGGCTTCAGCCGTCGCTACCCCTTGGCGACGGCTAAAGCCATCGCCCTCCGAACGCAAGCCATCGCCCTCCGAACGTCCCAACAGGTGCTCGAGCAGCCTGAGGGCCACCGTCTTGGCCAGCGGCCCGGTCTCGCCCACGGGGCCGACACAGGTCGGGCAGCCGGTCTCGCAATCGCACCCCGCAATCAGGGCACTCGCCTTCGACAGCAGCTCCCGCTGCATTCCCCACAGGGGCGCGCTGAAGCCGATGCCGCCGGGATAGGCGTCGTAGATAAAGATCCGCGGCCAGTCCGTTCCGGCCTGGTCCTGCTCACCCGTGTTCACCGACAGGCCGATGTCGCGCGCGTCGCACATCAGTAGCAGCTGCGCCACCTGCTTCATGGCAAAGGCGAGGCCGACGACGCCGTCGCGGCGGTCGTCGGTGGCGTACGGCAGCGTGTTCATCACCGCCAGGGGAATCTCCAGCCAATACGACGTCGTGTGCATCTGCTGCTCAGGCAGATCAAGTTCACCCGAACCGACGTTTTCGTTGGTGTGAAACTTGATCTTCTTGAAGCCGACCACGCGCGACACCACGTGCACCTCGCCGTGCAGCGCCACGTTGGGCGAGTCCGCCGCGAAGCGATCCAGGATGGTGACCTTCGTGTAGGTGATGGCCGTCGTGTAGTAATCGCAGTCCACTTCCTTCACGTGCGCCTTGCGACCGACGAAGTCAAGTTCTTCCACCTGGAAAATCTTGCCCTCGACCATGTAGATGGCCTTGGGATGCAGCGTCGACAGGGCACTTGTGAAGTCGGTTTCGCCAATCACCTTGGCGCCGTTCGTGTGATCGGTAATCACGAAGTTATCGGACGAGATCGATCGCAAGCTCACGGCGTTGGCCGGGTACGACTCGCTCGTCCAGTGCCACTGCCCCGCCTCGTCTTCATGACCAGACCGGTGCACGAGTCCCGACTCCTGCAGCACGCCCAGCACCTCTTGCACGTTGACCTGGCCATAGGTCTCATCGGTGGTGAACGGCAGCTCGAAGGCCGCGCACTTCACGTGATCCACCAGGATGTGGAGATTGTCGGGATTGACCAGCGCGTGTTCCGGCGAGGCATCGAAGAAGTACGACGGATGCCGCACGACAAATTGATCGATTGGCGCGCTCGACGACACCATGACGGCCGCCGACTGACCGGTCCGACGGCCGGCACGACCGGCACGCTGCCAGGTGGAGGCGATGGTCCCCGGATATCCGGCCATCACGCAGACGTCCAGGGCGCCGATGTCGATGCCGAGCTCGAGCGCGTTGGTGGACACGACGCCGCGCACCTCACCAGCGCGCAGACCCTTCTCGATCTCGCGCCGCCGCAGCGGCAGGTAGCCACCGCGATAGCCGCGAATGCGTTCGGGCATGCCCGGCACGTCTTCAAAGTCTTCTTTCAGGTAGGTCGTCAGGATCTCGGTGGTGAGCCGGCTCTGCGCGAACACGATCACCTGGAGGTTGCGCCGCAGGAACTCACCCGCCACACGCCGCGATTCCGCCACGTACGAGCGCCGAATCCCCAGCTCGCGATTGACCACCGGCGGATTGACGAACACGAAGAACTTCTCGCCCCTCGGCGCGCCGCTCCTGCTCACGAGCGAGAACGGCCGCTCCGCGAGCCCCTCCGCCAGCTCCAACGGATTGGCGATGGTCGCCGACGAACAGATGAACTGCGGGTTCGATCCGTAGTGACGGCAAATGCGCTGCAGCCGTCGCAGCACGTTGGCGAGGTGGCTGCCAAACACGCCGCGGTAGGCATGCAGTTCGTCGATGACGATGAACTGGAGGTTCTCGAACAGCTTGGCCCAGCGTGGATGGTGCGGGAGGATCCCGGAGTGCAGCATGTCGGGATTGCTGAGGACGATCTGAGCCTTGCTGCGGATGGTGCGGCGCGCATCCTGCGGCGTGTCGCCGTCGTAGGTGTGCACGCCGATCTCATGCTCTTCGCCAGTAACTTTGCCGATGGCGCCGACCAGTTCGTGCAGCTCCGCCATCTGATCCTGCGCCAGCGCCTTGGTCGGGAACAGATACAGCGCGCGCGTTGCCGGGTTCTTCAGGATGCGATCGAGAACTGGCAGGTTGTAGCAGAGCGTCTTGCCCGACGCGGTCGGTGTGGTGACCACCACCTGCTTGCCCTGGGCAACGAGATCGAAGGCCTCGGCCTGGTGCGTGTAGAGCTGCTGGACACCTCGCGCCTCGAACGCCGCGCGCAGGCGCGGGTCGATGCCGGCGGGAAACGGCGCATAGGCCGCCTCGACCGCAGGCAGCCGCCGGACTGCGGTCACGACTTCGTCCGGGGTGTCCGCGCGGTCGAGCTCCGAGCCCGACGCCAGGACCTGGAGCGCGCTCTGGAGGGCGAGCTGCTTATGTTCGAGCGAGCGCCGTACGGGGAGCGTCGCCTTGTCTGACGCCATAGGTAATCGCGTGCAATGCTACACGATCATCGGACGAAAGGGCGAACAAACCACAAAAGCCAGCCTGCCCGACCAACAGCTGCTGCTACATCTTGGTCCGGACCACGCGGCGATTGCGGGCACGGCCGGCCTCGATGCCCTTCCCCGTCAGCAGCGGCGCGCGCGGTGGAGAGCTTCAGGTTGGCTGCCTTGTCGCCCACGTTGTTGGCGTGGCCTTCGATGCGCAGCCTCCACTCCATGTTGGCCGTTAATACCGCCAGCACGTCGTTCAACACGGCATCGGATGCCGGCGTGATCGCGGCCTGGCCCGTCGCGAAGGTAATACCGAGACGTCCAACAACTCATTGAACATGCAGCCAGGCATGCGGCTGACGAGCGCCTACTTCTTGTAGTCGCTCTCGTCGACGCCTGGCTCTTGGGCCCACGCCGGAACGGCCACCAGCAGCGCGAACAACAGAATCGAGGTCGGTCACATCATGTTTGCCGTTATAGTTTCCCCCAGCATGGCTACTCTTGTTCGCCGCCTCGGCCTCATGAGCTCAATCGGCCTCGTCATCGGCATCACCATTGGCGGCGGTATTTTCCGCACCCCGGCCGGCATAGCCACGCGGGTGCCCGATCCCGTCCTGATGATGGGCGTGTGGGTGCTCGGCGGCATAATCGTGCTGTGCGGGGCACTGGCCTTCGCGGAGCTGTCGGCGGCCATGCCCGAAACGGGCGGCATGTATGTCTACCTGCGCGAGGGCTGGGGCCGGCCCTACGCCTTTCTCTACGGCTGGGCGCAACTGGTGCTGATTCGCGCCGCAGCGCTCGGCGGCATCTCGTCGGTATTCGGCGAGTACTTCATGCGGGTGTTCGGACTCGATCCCATTGCTCATCCGGCCTGGGCTGACTACCTCGCGGCCGCGGCGATCATCTTCGCCGGGGTGACGAACATCGTCGGCGTTCAGTTGGGTGCGCTGTTCGCGGGTATCTCGACCGTGACCAAGTTCGGCGCGCTCGCCTTGCTGGTCGGCGCTGCCTTTCTGCTGGGCGGCAACGCCGGCGCGTCGATTAGCCACCTGGCGTCGAACGGTGCCCCCGTCGACGCCGGCGTCTTCGGCCTGGCGTTGATTTCGGTGATGTGGGCCTACGACGGGTTTGCGGATCTGACCTTTGCCAGCGGCGAGGTCAAGGACCCGCAGCGCAACCTGCCGCGCGCGATCATCATCGGTACGGTGATGATCATCGCCATTTACGTGCTGGCGAACGCGGCCTACCTGTATGTGAGCCCGATCGAGACGATGGCCAGCTCGCGCCTGATTGCCGCCGACACCATGGGCGCGCTGTTCGGGCAGGCCGGCGTCTCGTTCATCGCGGTGGTCGTGATGATTTCCACCTTTGGATCGTTGATGGGCAGCATGCTCGCCTCGCCGCGCATCTTCTTCGCCATGGCCGACGACAAGATGCTGTTCGCGCCCATTGCCAAGGTTCACCCGACGTGGCAGACGCCGCACGTCGCGATCGGCCTGGCCACGGTGCTGGGCGTGGCGATGGTGATGACGCAGACGTTCGAGCAGCTCACCGACACATTCGTGCTGGCGATGTGGCCCTTCTACGCATTGAGCGTGGCCGCCATCTACACACTGCGCAAGTCGCAGCCGAACCTGCATCGGCCTTACAAAGTGGTGGGATATCCGTTCGTGCCGGCCGTGTTCATCGCGGCGGCGGTCTATCTGGTGGTCAACGCGCTGATCAGCGATCCGGTGTGGACCTCGATCACCTTCGGCGTGGTGCTGCTGGGACTGCCGGTGTATTACGTGTGGTTTAGAACATCCGCGACTGACAGCCGTCCACAACCACGGTAGTGCCGCTCACCCAGCTGGCCTTGGGAGAGGCCAGGAATGCGATGGCGGCGCCAATCTCATCGGGCTTGCCGAAGCGGCCAAACGGCAGTTCGCGCGCAACGAACTCGGCCATCCCCTTGGGATCGGCCTGCACGCGCTTCCACAACGATCCGCCCTCGAACAGGATCGACCCAGGCGCCACCGAGACGACGCGGATCTGATCCTTCGCGAGCTGTTGCGCAAGCGACTTGGTCAGGCTGATTTCTGCGGCCTTCACGGCGTTATACGTCATGCGGCCGCCCGACTCGCGGCCGAAAATCGACGACACCGTGACGATCGCGCCACCACCTTGCTTGCGCATGTGCGGCACCGCCAGGCGTGACGCGCGAATGGCCGGGAACAGCGTCTGATCGAACGCGTCCTGCCAGTCGGCATCGGTCGTGCTCTCGAGATCCGCGCCCTTCGCCAGGCCGACGTTGTTGACGAGCACATCAAGACGGCCGAACGTCGCGACCGCGGCGTCAATCACGGTCGCCACGCCCGCTTCGGACGACACATCGGCGATCACCCCTTCAGCGCTGGCGCCGTTCACCGCGGCGATGCGCAGTTGCTCGACGGCGCGCTGCAATTGCTCGGCACCCCGCGCACAGACGACGACGTGCGCGCCTTCCGCAACCAGCGCCTGCGCGGCGGCGAACCCAATGCCACGACTGCCGCCAGTCACCACCACCACTCTTCCCGTCAGCCCTAGATCCATATCTCCCTAGCTTGGCACCTTTGGCACCTTTGGCACCCCTGGCACCTTATCTCCCCGTCAAATCGTTGAGACGCCAATCAAACTCGTGAAACACCATACTGAACTCGTTCTTGCGCAAGAACTCCGCTTCGTTCGGCACAATCAACGGCTCGATCAACGCCAGCACGGCGCGTTCCAGCCCGCTTCGCGACGCGTACACCGCTGGCGCACGATTGGCGAGCGTGCGCGTGAACAGCGCCTCGCGCCACGAGAACATCGGGTTCACCGACAGGCGGTTGTTGCCGGCATCCACCTGCACCAGGACCCGTCGCGTCACCAGTTCGCTGGTCATCGTCGTCAATTGCTGATCGAGGCGCTCTGACGTGAACGCTTCGCTCTTGAGGCGGCTGCCGCCGACGGCGCCGCGGCTGAGCGCGAGCAACGCCCGCGGCTCATCGAAGGCGCCGATCACGTCTCGCTCAATGCCATCAAGGGTCAACTGCCGGCC
>CAMBHC010000130.1 GCA_945866285.1 Candidatus Sulfopaludibacter sp. SbA3
TCCCCACCGCATTGGTCGTACTGAAGGATCGTCGCAACGCTTGAGGCGCGTTGCACGATCGCTTTGACCCACGGCCGCTGGCGCTCCGGCAGGGGGTCGAGGATATTCCGGAGGTGGTGGATCTGGCAGCGTTGAACGAGCGCCACGTCGCCGAAGGTCTCGCGGACCGCCTTCCGCAGCGCCCTCGAGCCATCAGGAAGCTACCAGCAGGCTCCGCTCGTGCGCGTACCGCGGGCCGCACAGGGCCGTGCCCGAGCACCTCTGTCCCATGGGGTACAATTCCTTGGTCATGTCTCGAAAGTCAATTGGGAACAAGAAAGGCTGCGCGCTGTGCGGGGCCAAGGAAGTGTCGGAGCCGCGCGGCGAAGAACGCTACTGCCGCGACTGCTGGGACAAGAAGATCGCCGTCGAAGAAATCGTCGCGCGTGAATTTGCCCTCAAGCGTTACATCCGGGCGCACAGCGCCGAGAAGTACCTTGTCTACCACTCCACCCAGAAGCGCCCGATCGGCCAAATTATCGTCGTTGATGACGGATACGACCTGTTCCTCACGATGACGGTCTATCCGAACTTCGCCTGGGACGATCCGGCGTACCACCTCGAGGGCGACCCCGAGGGCCGCACGTTTGCCGAACTGCTGGTCGACGTGGTGGCCACCGAGGTCATCGAGCCGTGGGGTGGCGGCAAATGGCACCTGGAAGTATTCCGGTCGACGGCTGCAGAGCCTGAAGACTGGAATGGGGAAATGTAAGGGTATAATCTCGCCTCGGAGGGTTCATCGTATGAAATTGAAACAGCGTTTGGCAGTAGCTGCGGCGCTCGGACTGCTACTCGCACCGGCGGCTTTCGCGGGCCAGGCGCCCGCACAGGCAACGCCTGCGGCTCCGGCCGCGCCGCGCAAGCTGATCTCGCCTCAACGAGGCGAGGCGACCGTCGAGTACACCAAGCCAAACACCAAGGTGGTGGGCGGAAACGTGGTGACGACGCTCACGATCAAGAACACGTCGGCTGCCCCAATTGCCGGCTTCAAGCTCGAGGAGAGCTGGATTGACAAGGCGGGCACGCTGTCAGGCGGCGATACGTATCGCCACCCGAAGCCGTTCATGCCTGGCGAGGTGATTAACATCACCCTGACCACGCCCAAGAACTCGCGCATGGCCAGCAACAGCTACAACTTCTCGCACGCCAACGGCACCGTGAAGCCGAAGAGCGTGCCGAAGATCGTGCCGACGACCTAGGGTTGTTAATCGCGGCGACCTGAGTCGCGGACGCCGTGAATTCGAACGGGCGGAGCCGCTTCCGAAGGGAAGCGGCTCCGCCCGTTCTTTCTTATCCGACGATTCTGTCGGCGAGATCGGCCACGAACGGCACCCGCCAGGTATCGCCCCGCCACGTCCGCAGCAGCAACACCAGCCACAAGGCGACCGCGAACAGCCACACCACGTTGCCGGCAACCTGCAACAGTTGAAACGACGGCCGGGCCACGAAGAAGGCGACGGCACTGGCGCCGCCCGAGACAAACATCACGGCCGACAGGAGGCCAAACAGCAGCAGGGATTGCGCCGCGTGAAAGCGGACGCCACGGTCCTGCCGCTCGGCGAAGAGGAAGACGAGCCCGGTCACCCACCACCCCGCGTAGCACAGCACCGACGCCAGCCGCGCGTCGAGCCCCGTGCTGGTCGGCTCGGTCACTGGCCGGCCTTCTCGAACCTGATCGGGCCGGTCACTCTCGGCACGGTGACGATATGCCCAGGTGAAGTCATGATCTGCGCCGCCACCATGCCTCGCTCGGGCCGCCGTTCGGCCCACAACACGACCAGACCGGCGCCGTCGGTGCGGGTCCCAGTGATCTCGGCCGCGTAGCCGGCCGACGGCCGGGTGCCGAGAAATACCGCGACCACCATGCGCTTACCGAAGTCGATCTTGGGTGTGGGCGTCGCGCCGGCGTGCTCGCGCCACAACGCGGCCCACTCCCCGGCGGTGCGCGCCACCGCCTCGCGGGTCTCTTCGACGCCGCTCATGTCGCCACGCGACACCGTCTCGATCGACGAGGGCACCGCCACGGCCTGCAGGACAGCCACCAACAGCAGCATTGACCAGGGCATCACTGCCTCGCCGCCGGCGCCGGAAACACCCGGAAGACCACGTCGGTGGACACGGTCTCGCGGTCGCCAATTTGCGCCGTGCCCTCGACCCGCAGCACGTACAGCCCCGGCGCAATGTCCTTGAGCGGCACGCGGGCCTGGAAGCCGTAGCCGCCCGCGCCGCTGCCCCGCTCCGAACTGTCGCGTTCCTCACGCGTCTGGAACACGGTTTGGCCACCTTCGGCCTTCACCGTCGCGGCGATCTCCACCTTGTGAGGCGCCTTGATGGTGTCGTAAACCTCGGCGAAGAACGCAATTTCGTCCTGCGTCGAGAACTCGCGATAGCTGGACAGCGGTCCCGGCAGCAGCTTCTCCAGCGGGTCCTTCGGCCGAATCGTCGGCGCCACGCCGCTCATGGCTGACGTGATCGCGATGCTGCTCATCGCCAAGGGCCGCTTCGCGAAGTCAGGCACGTCGAGGTCGAAGGTCACCGACCCGGCCTTCTGGCTGTTCGCCTCGCGCACCGCGACGCGCAACTGGTACCGTCCCGGCGCAAGGTCCATCGACTGGATCACGCGGAAGCCGGTGGCCTTCACGCGATTCGCCGAATCGGGCTTCATGTTCAAGTTCACGGTGTTGCGGTCGCTGTAGGTGGTCTTGCCCTTGGTATCGGTGGCCATCGCCATCACTTCGAGATCGTTCTTGAACATGCCGGCCGCTTCGGTGAAGGGCAGGCTGCTGCCGTTCACGAGCGTCGAAATGACGACCGAGCCTTTCGGCGCCGGCCCCTTGAACACCGCCGCGGTCATGCCGAGCGGCAGGCCTGGCAGCGGCAGGGGGCTCTCCATCGCCTCGCGCAGCTCCGGCGACGCCGAGTTGGCCGTCGTCGACTTGTTCTCCGGCGCCTTGCCGCGCGGGGCGACGTAGCCCTTCCGCGCGCGGACCACCAGGCCGGACTTGTTGTTCAACTTGACCTCGATCTTGCGGAACCGGCCGTCGCGCTTGTCGTTGGTCGAGTAGTAGCCCATCACGTAATACGCGCTGTTGTCGTCGACAATGCGCTGGAAGGCAGTGGCGAAGTCGTTGCGGTTGACGACGGCGAAGCCGCCGGTTTCTTCGGCCAGCACGCGGAGGCTATCCTGGCCAAGCCGGACCTCGTTGAAGATCGCGCTGGAGCCGAGGCCCAGGCTGGTGTCGTCCGGGAACGATTGGATGTCGATGGTGTCATCGCCACCGCTGGTCAAGCCTCGCGGATCGACGCCGTAGACCGCCACGTTAGCGCGGGTCGCCGCGGCAATCAGCTCGCGCGTGGCATCCATCACGACGGTGGCATCGGCGTTGTTGAACACGTCGTTGATGTCGTAGTCGATCCCTTCGCTGAACAGCACCAGCGCCTTGCGGCGGCCGCGGATGTTGCCGAGGTACTGCGACAGGTTGCGGACGGTGTCGAGCGCGTTGCGGGCCTGGAAGCCGCGCTCGCGGTCGTCGATGTCGGTGGGCTTGTCGCCGGCCGCGGACGTGCCGACCGTGCGGTTGTAGTCGTCGATCTTGTTCATGGTCGATGAGCGCAGCTTGCTGCCCATGAACTTGTCGACGGCCCGCAACAGCAGCCGCGGGCTGGTGGTGAAGTCCTGCGAGCCATCAGTTCGGCCGGCCGTGGTGACCACCGCCGCCATGTCGTTGCTGCCGATGTACTTCTCGATGAACTGGCGCGCCGCCTGCTTGGTGCGGTTCGAGCGCATCGGGTTGGTATGCAGGTCGTCCAGCACGATCAAGTAGATGCGTCCGTCGGCCGCCTGCAGGTTGGTCCGCACGTCGGGCTCAATCGGCTTCGACGCAAACAGCGGACGCTCCTGCCGCTCGACCGGAATGTTCACCAGGGAGAAGGCCGTCACCGCCTGCGGCTTGCCATCTTCGAGCACCTGGAAGTCGCCGGCCTTGAGGTCTGGGATGAACTTGCCCTGCGCATCGAGCACACGCGCATCCACCTCGATGTAGTTGATTTCGGCGCGGAAGGTAATGGGCGGCTGTTGCGGCTGGGCCTGTGGAGCCTGGCCATGGGCCGGCGCGCTCGCGGCAATCACCGTCAGAAGAAGTCCACAAAGTATCGGTCGAGTGGTCATACGTTGATCTCTCAAGCTGGCCTGCTGATTATAGGACGCTTGGCGCGAACCGCCGGTTCTGCGCCTGTCCGCTATAATCGGTCGAATATGACCCTTGACGTGGCCGCCGTGCAGGAGGCCCTTCGCGCCCATGGCCTGGATGCCTGGCTCCTGTACGATTTCCAAGGCTCCAATCCTGTGTCCTACCGCATGGCGGGCATGGCCGGCTCCGGTCACCTTGCCACGCGGCGGTGGTTCTACCTGATTCCGGCGGCCGGCGAGCCGCGCGCGCTGGTGCATGCGATCGAGCGCTACAACCTCGATCACCTGCCGGGATCGAAGACGGTCTATGCCGGCCGGGAGCAGCTGCAGACCGGGCTTGGCACCTTACTGAAGGGCGTTGCCCGCGTGGCGATGGAGTACTCGCCCAACTGCGCCATTCCCTACGTCTCGCGCGTGGATGCCGGCACCATCGAGCTGGTGCGCGGCCTGGGCGCCGAGGTCGTGTCGTCGGGAGACCTCATCCAGCAGTTCGACGCATCCTGGAACGACGCCGCGGTCGCCACCCATCGCCAGGCATCGGCGGCGCTCTACCGGATCAAGGATCGCGCTTTCGAATCCGTCACCCGCCGCCTGCGCGACGGCGTGCCGACCACGGAGTTCGACATCCAGCAGCAGATGGTGGGCTGGTTCGCCGATGAAGGCCTGGTCGCGGAATCGGCGCCGTGCGTCTCGGCGCAAGAGAACGCCGGCAACCCGCACTACCTGGCCTCAGCAACGGAACATCGCATTATTCGCAAGAACGAGCTGGTGCTGCTCGATCTGTGGGGCAAGCTGGCCACGCCGGGCGCGGTCTACGCCGACATTACGTGGATTGGATTCGTCGGCACCGAGATCCCCGAGCGCATCACGCAGGCATTTGCCGCCATTTGCGGCGCGCGCGATGCCGCGGTCAGCGTGGTGCAGGACGCCGCCCGCGCCGGACGCGATATCCGCGGCTTCGAGGCCGACCGCGCGGCACGCAAAGTGCTGCAGGACGCCGGGTTTGGCGACGCCATCCTGCATCGTACCGGCCATAGCCTCGGCGAAAACGTCCATGGTAATGGTGCGCACCTGGACGATTACGAGACCCATGACGAGCGGCGACTGTTGCCCGGCAGTGGGTTTACGATTGAACCGGGCCTGTATTTCAAGGATTTTGGGGTTCGGACCGAGATCAATATGGTCTGGACCGGCGCAGGGCCAGAAGTCACGGGGCCTCGCCAGGCGAGCATCGTCACGCTAGTGTAGGAAGAGTCAATTCGCGGGTTTGTTGGAGGAAGACATGTCGAGCCGGAAAACGACGCTGTTCTATTCGCTTCTGATCATGGTGGCATCGCTCGCGGTGGGGATGGTCATTGCCTCGCGCCTCGACCTGACGCCGGCATCGTCGGCGCAGACCATGGCGGCGCCGCCCATGAACAGCGCCCCGCTGAGCGGCCCGGTGGACGCCGCCACGTTCCGGAACATCGCCAAGGCGATGAGTCCCGCGGTGGTCAACATCCGCAGCACCTCGACGCAGCGCGCGCAGGAGATGACCGAGTTCTTCGGCGGCGGCGGCAGCGACGACCTGCTCGAGCGATTTGGCCTGGGCGGTCGGCAGCCACAGCAGCCACAACAGCAACAGCCGCGACAGCGGCCCCGCGAACAGGAAACGCAGGCCGCCGGCACCGGCTTCGTGATCAGCAAGGAAGGCTACATCCTCACCAATAACCACGTGGTCGAGGGCGCCAGCAAGGTCGAAGTGAACTTCCTTGGTGAAGAGAACGACATCTACCACGAGGCCAAGATCGTCGGCCGCGACCCGCTGACGGACAGCGCCCTGATTCAGCTCGTGGAGCCGAAGAAGGACCTCGTCGAGGTGAAGTTCGGCGACTCGTCGAAGATGGAGCCGGGCGACTGGGTGATGGCGATCGGCAATCCGTTCGGCCTGTCGCACACCGTCAGCGTCGGCGTGATCAGCGCCACGGCGCGCTCGTTCCCGATTGCCGAGCAGCGCTCGGCCGATGTCCTGCAGACTGACGCCGCCATCAATCCCGGCAACTCGGGTGGCCCGCTGCTGAATGCCCGCGGTGAAGTCATTGGCATCAACACCGCCATCTACACCGACTCGCGCAACGCCGGCAACATCGGCATTGGCTTCGCCATCCCGATCAACAGCGTGCGTGAACTGATTCCGCAACTGCGCACCGGCAAGGTGACGCGTGGCGTGATTGGCGTCCAGGTGACGCCGGTTCCGGCTGATGCGCTCGCCGAGTTCGGCTTGAAGGAGCGCAGGGGCGCGCTGGTCGGCGCGGTCACTCGCGGCGCCGCGGCCGCCAAGGCCGGCGTCGAGCCGGGCGACGTGATCATCGAATTCAACGGCAAGCCGATCAAGAACCGCGACGAACTGGTCGCCACGGTCGTCAGCACCAAGCCCGGCACCACCGTGCCGGTGAAGGTGATGCGCGATCGCGCCGAGAAGACCCTGAACCTGACGGTCGGCGAACTCGACCTCGAGGACGAAGGCAATCGCGCCGCGGCGACTCGCGACACCGCTGTTGAACCCGACGAGCAGTCGTCGCAGGGCTTTGGCATCACGCTGGGCGCGCTGACTGCCGACGTGGCCCGCCGCCTGCGGGCACCGGCCGAGACGCTGGGCGTGCTCGTGACCGACGTCGAACAAGGCAGTCCGGCATTCCGCCAGGGCCTGACGCGCGGCGACATCATCACGCAGGTCAATCGCCGTCCGGTGCGCACGCCGCAGGAAGCCGGTCGCGCCCTGGGGCAAGTCCCAGCCGGCGGCACCGCGTTCCTCCTGGTCATGCGCGGCGGCCAGGAACAGTTCTTCACCATTCGCAAGGAATAGAGGATGGCGCTCGAGCGCGAGATCAAGCTTCGTTTCGACAGTGCCAACGAGGCCCGGACGAAGATCCT
>CAMBHC010000131.1 GCA_945866285.1 Candidatus Sulfopaludibacter sp. SbA3
CGGTGCGCAGCGTGTGCGACCTGCCGATCGTCGCGCAGATGACTACCGAAGAAGATGGCGCCACCCTGGACGGCGCGCCGCCCGAGCAGTTTGCCCCGGACCTGATCGCGCGCGGCGCGAGCATTGTCGGTGTCAACTGCAGCGTCGGACCGGCGCCGATGCTCGAAACCATCGAGCGCATCAGCGAAGTGACTGACGGGTGGCTGTCGGCGCAGCCCAACGCCGGCAGGCCACGCGACATCGAGGGCCGCAACCTGTACCTGTGCTCGCCGGAATACATGGCGTCGTATGCGCGGCGGTTCATCGCCTCGGGTGTGCGCCTGGTCGGCGGCTGCTGCGGCACGACCCCGGAACACATTCGCCAGATTGCGCTCGCGGCGAGGTCGATGGCGCCCGGGTTGGCCCGTCATGCCGGCACCGCCGAGGTGCGCACGCCCGTGGCCAGCCAGCCCAACGCGCGTCCGTCGCTGCCGCGCGAGTCGAAGTCGATCATGGCCCGCAAGCTCACCAACGGCGGCTTCATCCGCGCCATTGAGCTGGTGCCACCTCGCGGACATTCGGCCAGCGCGGCGCTCGCCGACGCCGCCCGCCTGGTCCAGCGCGGCGTGGACGTGGTCACTATTCCTGACGGTCCACGCTCGGGCGCGCGCATGAGCGCGCTGTCGCTGGCGGTGCTCGTGCAACAGCACGCGGCGGTCGAAGTATTGCTGCAGTATTCCTGCCGCGATCGCAACCTGGTGGGCATTCAGTCGGACCTGCTCGGCGCGCATGCCATGGGCGTGCGCAACCTGCTCGGCATCACCGGTGACGTCCGCAAGCTGGGCGACATCCCTGATGCCACCGCGGTGTTCGACGTCGACTCGATCGGACTGACCAACGTGATCACGCGCCTGAACCATGGCCTGGACATCAGCGGCCAGTCGTTTGGTGAGCCGACCTCGTTTCATACCGGGGTAATGGTCAATCCGTCGCGCGATCTCGACCAGGAAATGCGGCGTCTCGAGTTCAAGATCGAGGCGGGGGCCGAATTCGCGGTGACGAGGCCGGTGTTCGATGTGTCCACCTTTGAACGCTTCCTGGCACGCGTGACGCCGCTCGGCGTGCCGATCATCGTCGGCATCTGGCCGTTTGAAAGCGCGCTCAACGCCGAGTTCATGGCGAACGAAGTGCCGGGTGTCACCGTGCCCGATGCGATTGTCGAACGGATGCGGCGCACCACCAGCGCCGCGGCCGCAGCCGCCGAAGGCGTCGCCGTGGCGCGGGAACTCGTGGGCGCCATCAAGGGCATGGCTGCGGGTGTGCAGATCTCAACGCCGTCAGGCCGGCTCGACGCCGCCCTCGACGTGCTTGACGTGGTATAGTCCGATGCGGTTTCGGAGATCGTTTAAAAATGGCCTTATTTGACGCAGAAACACGGCGATCAGGCGACGCGGCCACTAGGGCGCTGTCGGTCACGACCGTCGAAACGGACTTCGTCGAAAAGGTTTATCAAGGCATTGCCGCCTCGTACGATTACACCTTCGGACCCACGCTTCACCCCGGCCGGCTCGAAGCCATGGAGAAGATGGCGCTCAGGGCGGGCACGCACGTGCTTGAAGTCGGCGTTGGCACCGGCATCACTCTCGGGCTCTATCCCAGTAATTGCCGGATCACTGGCATCGACCTGTCAAGCAAGATGCTGGAGAAGGCGCAAGGCCGTATCGACTCGAAGGGGCTGCTGAACTGCGACCTCGTCGTGATGGATGCGACCAAGCTCAAGTTCGCCGACAACTCGTTTGATGTCGTCTACGCGCCGTACGTGATCAGCGTCGTGCCGGAACCGGTGAAGGTGGCGCGCGAGATGTACCGCGTGTGTCGTCCCGGCGGCCGCGTCATCATCCTGAACCACTTCAAGAGCGCCAATCGCGTCATGGGGTGGATCGAAAAGACGATTTCACCGGCCACGGTGCACATTGGGTTCACCGCCGACCTCGACTTGCCGGGATTCCTCGCGCAAGCCGAACTCAGGCCCGTGTCCATCGAAAAGGTGAACGTCCCGAAAATGTGGACGCTGATCACGGTCGTCAAAGACTAAGCACCGCGTTGCCCGCACCGACTGTCACCCCTGAACCCGGCTGGACGCCCGTCCAGCCGTTTCCGTCTCTGGATGCCCACTCGTTTCTCGTCGCCAACCCGTCTGGTGAAAGCGTGCGCATTGCCTACGTCCGCGGACCAGAGGCGGGCGTGCTGTACGCCGCGGCGTGGTTCGGGCGCGAGACCCAGGGGCCGCCGGGCCATGTCCATGGCGGCGCTATGGCGGCGGTGCTCGACGAAGCCATGGGCGGCGCGTCCTGGATGAATGGTTACCGAACGGTGGCTGCGAAGATCTCGGTGTCGTTCATCGCGATGCTGAAGCTCGAGTCAGAGACGACCGTCGAATCGCGAGTGGAGCGAGTGGACGGCCGCAAGGTCTACCTGCGCGCCACGCTGACGGACGCGAGCGGTGCCGCCATCGCCGAAGCCGACGGCCTGTTCATCGTCCTCAGGGACGAAGCCCTCAAGTCTCTGTAATCAGTCGCGCCGCGACGTCGGCGCCGTTGGTGGCCGGTTGCTCGGGTGGCGCAGGCTGGGCGAGCAGCGCATCGAGGTGCGTCGCCCAGCGTCCCGCGAACAGGTCGGCGTGATCGATGAACGCCGTGCGCAAGTAGCGCGGCATGGCTTCGACCAGCACGTCGTATTCCACGAAATGTCCACGTGACGTGTAGAGCAGGGCCGTGTGATTGGCCACGCATTCAGAGATGATCCCGTAGCCCGGCTTGGTGACGACGACGTCGACCGCGTGAACGAGGTCCTCGTAGCGCAGGCCTTGCTCATACATCGCCGCTTCGTCGAGGTCGCCGGGCAACAGCACGCGATAGCCGGGTACCTGCCGGATGGCGGCGACATGGAAACCGTTAACGCCGTAGCCGCCGAACGATGCCAGCACCAACCGTTGATCACGAGGCAACCTGAGTGCGTCGCGCACAGCCATCGGGTCGCGCGATGATCGCCGCGCGACCATCGGCATGTCGGTCACGCGTGGGATGGTGGCGAAGCCACCCCACATCGGCAGTCGCAGCGCCAGCGTGGTGCGACTGTAGATCTCGCCAATCAGGCTGACGAGATCGTCACTACCGGCATATCCGGCGTAGATCCAATCCCACGTGAAGTTGCCCAGGGCAATCGCGGGGAGGCCCGCCGCGTGCGCGGCTGCGATGCCCAGTGGCGGCAGGTCGGCGACCACGTGCGTGGCGCCGACGCGCGTCAGCCACGCCACCTCGTGATCGACCCGCGCCGGGAACGTGGCCATGAACGCCCGCGCGCGTGCGAGCGTGGCGGTGTCGTCGAGCGTCAGGCTGTCGATTTGCACCACGCCGGTGTCGCACGCGACCGGTTCGAGCGTGACGCCCGGCCGGACGGTGCGGGCCACCAGCCAAGGCGCCACTTCGGAGCGGATGACGATTCGGGCGTCGGGCTGCCGATCGACCAGCGCATTGATGACCTCGATCGACCTTGAGGCATGCCCAAAGCCGTGTCCAGAGATGTAGAACGCGATTGTCACTCTCGTGATTATGGCCCGGGCCTCACGCTACAATGAGCGGGTGAGCTTTGACGAACGCGCCTTCTTCTCCGAGAAGCCGGAATCCCGCCCGGCCAAGTACCCGTGCCCCCGCTGCAAGCGGATCAACGAGTACACCATCCGGTGGGTGCGTCGCGCCAAGAAGGGCGCGCCACAGAACGCCGAGGACCGCAAGAAGTTCGACAAGCTGCGCGACCATCTCCTGCGCCTCGACGATGAGGTCACGTGCAAGACGTGCGGGAAGAAGTTCGAGATTCCGTCGCTCAACTCGATGATGTTCCTCGATCAGCTCGACGGCCTCCCGAAGGACGTCGAGGCCGACGAGACCGACGCGGCCGAAGCGCCGGGCCAGCCCATGGATGCGACCACGCGCGCGGCCCTGCCGGCACGCTTCACACGGCCCACCAAGGGTTGGCGGGGCTAACTACCAGATACCCGGCAGCAGGCGCGAGCGCACCTGCCGCTGGTACGCTCGATATTTCTCGCCGAACGCCTCGACTAATGAGGCTTCCTCCAACGGTATTGCCACGACCAGGTACGCGCTGCTGATCACCGCGAACAGCAGCCGGCTGTAGGTCATGGGCTGGACACCGAACACCATCAGCAGCCAGGCCAGATAGATGGGATGGCGGACGAAGCCGAACAGTCCGGTCACCTTGAATTCGACAGGACGGTCGGGAGACGGGACGCGAACGCCCGCCAGTTCCCACACGCCGATGGCGCTCGCCGCGCGTCCGGTCATTGAGGCCCCCGTCAGGACCAGGAGCCACATGGCCCAACTTCCCGGCCCGGTGAGGTGCCAGGCGACGCCAGGCAGCGGTTGCCAGAGCCAGCAAACGGCCATGAACAACAGGCTGGCCACCCAGACGTAAACGCTACGCTCGAGGTCGGCGGGCACCGTGCGCGTCACCCAGGCCTTAGCGCCGGTTCTGGCCAACAGGCTGTGATGGAGGGCGAAAACCGTGAACAGCACAACGTTGATGGCCACGGCAGGCCACAGCGGGGCCGACGCCGGAGCGGGCACCCCGAGGCGGATGCCATAGACGAGCGCACCCGACGCTAGTGACAGGGCGAAGAGCAACGCGCCGACCCAGGCGAATGCCGTTTGCACGAATGGTATTATAGGGTTCAGACCGAGGCTCGCCCATCCGCTCGGGTCTGACCCCTGAGAACCTGTGACCCCACGAATCGCCATTACCGGCATCGGAGCCGTCTCGGCGTTTGGCGTCGGGCGCGAGGTCTATTGGGACGCCATTCGCCGTGGCCAGAGTGGCACGCGCGCCATCACCGAATTCGACGTCTCGAGCTATCCCTGCAAGGTGGCGGCGCCGGTGCCGCCCGTTGACATGACTGCGGCCATGCCGTTGACCGGCGAGTCCAGCGCCAGGGATTCGCACGCGGATCCCAAGCGCTACTCCCGGGCCGCGTTGTTCGGCGTGATCGCCGCGCGTGAGGCATGGAACGACGCCGGCCTGGCCTTCGGCCAGGCCAATGCCGGCGTGATCATTGGCAGCGGTGGCGGCGGCATCGACATCGGCGAGCGGCAATATCAGGATTTCTTCACGACCGGCGGCAAGAACGTCACGCCGTACGCCATCGCCCTCGGGATCTGCGGCATGGTGTCGAGCGAGATCTCCATTGCACTTGGCGTGCGCGGCGTCAGCCACGTGATGTCCACCGGCTGCACCAGTTCCACCGACGCGCTCGGGTATGCGTGCATGCTGCTGCGCGCGGGCGAGTGCGACGTGCTGTTGTCAGGTGGCGCCGATGGCTGCGTGTTGCCGGGCATGATCTTCGGCTTCTCGCGCATGCGCGCGGTCTCGACCCACTACAACGATCGCGGCGCCGAGGCATCGCGGCCGTTCGACAAGGGACGTGATGGCTTCGTGCTGGGCGAGGGGGCGTGGATGCTGACGCTGGAGTTGGAGAGCCGCGCCCGCGCGCGCGGTGCCGCCATCTACGCCACCATCGATGGCTACGCTTCGACCTGTGATGCCTATCACCGCGTGCAGATGGATCCCGATGGCGAACAAATCGTGCGTTGCATGCACACGGCCATGTCCCGGGCGGGCCGCGCGCCTGAAGAGATTGGCTACATCAACTACCACGGCACGTCGACGCAGTTGAACGATGCGATCGAGGCGCGCTGCACGCGCCTGACTTTCGGTGCGCTGGCCGAGCGCATTCCCGGGTCGTCCATCAAGTCGATGATCGGGCACCCACAAGGCGCCAGTGGCGCAGCCGGCGTCGTCGCCACCGCGCTCGGGATGTCACGGGGATTTCTCCCGCCGACCATCAACCTGACCGATCCGGATCCCAACTGCGATCTCGATTTCATCCCGAACCAGGGCCGTGCCGCCCAGCCAGAGGCGGCGCTCTGCAACTGCCTTGGCTTCGGCTCGAAGAACAGCGCGCTCGTGCTCGGCCGCGCGCATGGATGATGTGGTGATTGCCGGCGGCGGACCGGCCGGCGCGCTCACCGCCATCATCCTGGCGCGAGCCGGAGTGAAGGTCCGCGTGTTCGAGCGCTCGCGGTTTCCGCGCCACAAGCTGTGCGGCGATACGCTGAATCCAGGAGCGCTGGCGGTACTCGCCCGCCACGTCGACACGTCTGAGTTGCTGGCCGACAGTGACGATATTCACGGCATGCTGATCACCGGTCCCGGCGGCGTGTCGGTGCGCGCGACCTATGGTCCTGGCATCACCGGCCGCGCCGTCACGCGGCGCGTGCTGGATACGTGGCTGCTGAGGCGCGCGGACGAGGCAGGCGCGCAGGTTGAAGAAGGCGTCGCCGTGAAGAGCGCGCACGTGGCATCGGACCGCGTGCGTGGCATCACGGTGGCACGGCGCGAGGGCGGGAATGCGACCCATGACAGCCGCCTGGTCATTGCGGCCGATGGCCGGCGGTCGACGCTGGCTTTCGCGCGCGGCCTGGCGCACCAGCCGCCGCGGCCCCGGCGCTGGGCGATTGGCGGCTACTTCACCGGCGTCTCAGGATGCGGATCAGTGGGCGAGATGCACGTGCGCAAGGGGCACTACATCGGCATCGCACCCGTGCCCGGCGGCCTGACGAATGTCTGTGTCGTGATGCCGCATGCCTCCGGCGAGCAACCGTTTGGCGCCCCGAGTGAACTGATTCGATCGCGGCTCGACGCTGATCCGGCACTGCGCGATCGCTTTACCAGCGCCCGCCCAGAGGGCCAGCCCGTCATGCTGGGGCCGATGGCCGTTGACAGCACCGCCGCCGGTGAACCCGGCCTGTTGCTGGCAGGCGATGCCGCGGGCTTCATCGATCCGATGACCGGCGATGGTTTGCGGCTGGCCCTGGCCGGCGCGGAACTGGCCTCGTCTGTCGCCCTGGATGTCCTGGCGGGTCGCCTGTCGCCCGAGACCGCGCACGTCGA
>CAMBHC010000132.1 GCA_945866285.1 Candidatus Sulfopaludibacter sp. SbA3
GCCGCGGTGGGGCTCGCAGCGGGAAGCGCTGGCGTTTGTCGAGACGAGCCAGGCGTGGATTGACCGCCAACGCCAGGTGCGGAGCGCGCGGCCCGCAGTGGTGCACCCCGACGAACCGGCCCTGCGCCAGCGGGCCCTGAAGACCCTGCCGCCCACGCTGAAGGTCCTGGCCAATACGCATGGCATCACGGTGACGCGGATTTCGATCCGTAACCAAAGCTCGCGGTGGGGCGCCTGTTCGGCGGCCGGCGCCATCACGCTCAACTGGCGGCTGATCCTGGTACCCGACTTTGTGCGCGAGTATGTGATGTTGCACGAACTGATGCACCGGCGCGAGTTGAATCACTCCGAGCGATTCTGGCGGCACGTGCGCGCCGTGTGTCCCCGGCACGCCGAGGCGCGGCAGTGGCTGTTGACGGACGGGCAGCGGTTGTTCACCGGTTCAACCGTGAACGAGTGTGAGGAGAAGTGATGAAGCGGATGCGCGTGGCGGCGTGGTGTGTAGCGGCGCTGTTGTCGGTCGGCACCACGCGGGCCGAGGCCCAGGCGATGGGCGTGTTCAAGGGGTACCTCACCGGCAGCGCCGGCATGGGGGCCGGCGCTGATGTGACGAACCCGGTGTTCATGCCCGGCGTGGCCGTGTCGGTCCAGGAAGAGAACGGCTGGGGCGCGGAGTTTGATTTCGGCTCCGCGGCCGATGCCAACGCGGGCCGCCAGGTGCTGGATATCGCAACCTACATGTTCAACGGCAGTTGGATCCAGCCGCGCGGCCGCCTGCGGCCCACCATCTCGGCCGGCGCCGGCGCGATCCAGGCGGATGGCTGCAATTCGCCGTGCACGCAACCGGCCCAGACGTTTGATTTCGGGGTGAACCTCGGTGGCGGCCTGTTCTACGAGCTGAACGAGGCCTTGGCCCTGCGCGGCGACGCGCGGTACTTTCGCACACTGGCCGACCATCCAGACCTGCAACGTCCGGAAGACTTGAGCTTCTGGCGCGTCTCGTTCGGCGTGACGTTCTTATGGGCCATCGTTCCTTAGGAACTAAGGTGCCAGGGGTGCCATGGGTGCTGGGGCTGCTGGGGGGCCTCCTGGTGGCGCTGACTGCGAGTGTCACGGCGCAGCCATCTGCGCACTGGGAAATCGTCGTGCTGGGCATTGCGCAGGATGGCGGGATTCCGCAACTCGGGTGCGAGCGGCCGATCTGCCAGGACATCCGCGCCGGCAAGCGCGCGGCGGAAAAAGTGTCGAGTCTCGGCCTGATCAACCGCCGCTCGGGTGCCGCGTACGTGTTCGATGCGACGCCCGACTTTCCCGCACAGTTACAGCGGCTCACCGGTGGCAAGCCGCCGGCCGGCATCTTCCTGACGCATGCGCACATGGGGCACTACACCGGCCTGATGTTCCTGGGCCGCGAGTCGGTCAACGCCGTGTCGGTGCCTGTTTACGCCACCGAACGGATGGGCGCCTACCTGCGCACGAATGGGCCCTGGAGTCAGTTGGTGTCGATCCCCAACATCACGCTGCGCACGATGACCTACGACCAAGCAGTAACGATCGACGATGGCGTGTCGGTGACGGCGTTCAAGGTGCCGCACCGCGACGAGTTCTCAGACACCGTCGGATTTCGGATCGCCGGACCGAATCGTTCGGCCCTGTTCATCCCCGACATCGACCGCTGGGAGAAGTGGGAGCGCAGCATTCGCGACCTGGCCGGTACCGTGGATTACGCCTTCCTCGATGGCACTTTCGCGTCAGCCACTGAGATCAATCGACCGATCGAGGAGGTGCCGCATCCATTGATGAGCCGCACCCGCGAGTTGCTGAATGGCGTGAAAGCCAGGCTCTGGTTCATCCACATCAACAACAGCAACGCCGAAATCGACCACCCCGACGTCGTCAAGGAAGGCATGACTTTTCCGATGTAGTGTCCCTCGCGTTAGTTGGTGTCCGCTGCGGTCTGCCGGGCTGGCCCGAGCCGCGGCGTCAATTCCCGCGCAGGCGGTAAGATGTTAGCTCGATGGTCGACGCCGGTTCCACGCAGCCAACGGCTGAACTGCCGTTACCAAACGTCCCGCTGATTCATCGACCAGGCGAGGCCACGGTGGCGGCGACGCTCGCGCGTCCGCCACTGGCTGTTCGCAAGCGCGTCCTCGTCGTCGATGACGAGCAGCCTGTCCTGAAGCTGCTGGTACGAATCCTGTCGGTCGACAACTACGAGATTCAATCCACCGACTCCGGCGTGGAGGCGGCTCGCCTGTTAGACATGCCGAGCTTCCGCGGCGTCGATCTGCTGGTGACCGACCTCATGATGCCGAAGATGGACGGACGCCAGTTAGCGTCGCTGGTCCGCCAGCGGTATCCATCGGCGCGCGTCCTCTACGTGACCGGCTTTGCCGACACGCTGTTCAAGGGCGTGCAGGAACTGGGTGACGGCGAGTCGTTCATCGAGAAGCCGTTTGGCGCGGCGGGCCTGCTCGAGGCGACGCGCCTGGTGATGTTCGGCCACATCGCCGACGGCGAGACGCCGGCCGACAAGCGTGATACCGCCGGGGAGTTCGCAGACGACCGCCTGCGCACGAAGGTGGTTCGGTTGCTGAAGCGCCTGCGGTTCGCGTAGCGTGCCTGAGGATGCGCGGCCGGTCAGGGTGGGCGAAGAGCTCAACTGGGCACGCGCCGCTACCGATCATCTTCACGCGTATCGCGTGCCCCCTTCAGTTCAACAAGTGGATCCAGTTTGAGCCTGGCAACCTCTCGTGTCATCGGGTCGAAGCGGCCGGCAGGAACGCCAACGTCCCGAGCCTGATTGCGCCGTGGACCGTCAGCTCAGTCGTGACCTGCACCGACTGTCACGACAACGACACCGCCGGTGCCCGGCACCGGGCCCGCCGGGCCTCACGTCTCCCAGTACCAGCAGCTGCTGGTGGCCCGCTACGACCGCGACACCGATCGCACCGCCGAAAGCGCGGCTGCGTACGCGCTCTGCTACAAGTGCCACGACCGCACGCTGACCTGCCACGGCGCGCGGCATCCGAGGTGGGTGAACAACGCGCTATGCTGCTAGGAATGGCAATTGACGCAGGGCGGCACGTTCGACACAAGACGCGAGCCGAGTGGGGCATTGGCAAGGTGGAGGGCACGAACGGCGAAAGCGTGTTCGTCCGCTTCGGCGACCAGCTCAAGACCATCAAGATTTCGTTCGCGGAAGAATTCCTGCAAATCGTGACCGCTGACGAGCTGGTGGCGAGCAAGCCGGCCGAGCGTGCGGGGCCGGCAGTTGGCCGCACGGCGCTTTGTCCCGAATGCGGCAAGGCCCTGACGCGCAACGCCAACGGCGAGTGGCGGGCGTGCCCGCACTGCGTGTGAGTGTGGATGACGCGCGCGGACGATGACCGTCTCGCGCGCCGTCCATGAAGAATTCGACCTCGACCTTGCCGCCACGCCGAGCGCAGCCGCACCAGCCTTGGTGTTGCCGGCCAGCCGTCCGCGATCACCTCTGTCGTGGCGCGTCGTCAGTTCAATCCGACGAACCCGGTGGCGGTGCGCATGTTCAATAACGCACAGCCACTGAGGGCGCCCAGGGGCGAGGACTGCCTGGGTGGGCGCGGGCCGGCGGATGCCGGAAGGGAAGATGAGATGTCGAGATGGTGCCGGAGGAGGGGGTCGAACCCACACACAGTTGCCTGTACGGGATTTTGAGTCCCGCGCGTCTGCCAGTTCCGCCACTCCGGCCCGAACTTCGGATTATACGCTACGGCGCGATTATCCGAAGCTTCGGAAAGTAATGCCGGTAGCGCCGCGCATCCCTCGTCAGCAGGGTATGCCCGGCGACGGCCGCGTGCGCGCCGATGTAGAAATCCGGCAGGGGAGAGCGGCGTTGACCGCCAGCGTGCCGGTAGATGACGAATGCGCGCGCCGCGAGAAACGCGGCCTCCCAGGGCAGCGGCTCCCGGACGACGAACTCCTCCGGCAGGCGCTGATTCACGGCCTCGTAGGAATCAAAACCTGCTGAGACCTCGGCGAGGATGATGGGATTGATCACGATGGGCCCCTGATCGCGGCACTTGGTGATCATCGCGTCCGACCACCCCTTCCACTCCGACTCGTCGTCGAAGAGATCAACCAGGACATTCGAATCAATCAGCGTCGATTTCATCGGGCTCGTCGCGGAGCAAGGCCATCAGCTGTTTGCTGCCCATGGTCATCTTCGGGCCCTCGCGCAGCCGCCTGGCGGTGAGCTCGCCAATGGTGGGCGCGCCCTTCTTCGGGGTGAGTGTGGCGCGGCCGCGCTCGATCTTGAATTCCACTTCCGTATTCGGGTGGAGGCCGAGCTCCTCGCGGATGTGCTGCGGAATGGTGACTTGGCCTTTGCTCGTGATTCGCATGGTAATACTCTTACTGGTAAGAATATTACCGTCGTCTTTGGGCCCTCGACAAGGGGCAACAGTGACCTGTGAGCGCCTCTACAGGTGGGTGGCCGAGTCGGGTCTCCAGACCCGCCCGGCGACGGCTACCTGCGCGGGACCCAGGCGAGCGCGACCAGCTGCACCGACACGCCACCGCGTTTCGGCTTCACCAGCACCCGCTCCAGCACTTCGGCTGACAGATCCCACTCGGCCGCCACGGCCTGGAGGTCGGCTTCAAGCGCCGCCTGCAGATCGCCTTGCTGTTGCGTGAGAGCGGTCACATTCTCGGTGGCACGCGCCACATCCTGCGCTTCCTTGCCCACCCGGCCCATGCCGCGAGCGGCGGTAGTCGCGCGGCCCAGGGTGCTGGCGCTGACAGCCTTACGTCCGAGCAGCGCGCCGAAGATGGTGGCACCCACCGACAGTGCGGCTCCGATCCTGGCGCCGCTCGATTGCTCCGCCTGCACCTGCACCGCCTGCTCTGCGCGTCGAATGCGGTCCTGGATGGTCGTCAGCTTCGACGCATAGTTCTCGCGGACTTTCGCAATGGCCGCGTCCCTGGCTTCACGCGCGTCGGAGCCCAGGCGGATGCGGAAATCGCGTTCCGATTCGTCCGGCGCCGACGTGACCTTCGCGCGAGGACTCTTGAACAGTTCAATCGATTGCGACTGCGCCGCCCAGCGCGAGAAGTCCTTTTCCCAGGTGGCGTAGCTCTTGGGCCTGGCGGCCGGCGCAGGCAGCGGGGCAAACGACGCCGAGTCACCCTCGGGAGCCTTTAACAAGTCCTTCACCGCGAAGTCGACCGGCTCGGCCTGCTCCCAATCGAGGGCGACGGGCCTGTCCGCGATCGGCGTCACGACCGCCACCTCGCGGGTTTCATCGAGACCTAGCTTCGCATCCGAATACGACACCCGCGCGACCCCCAGCACCATGGGCGCGTAGGAATCGCCGCCGGGGACAAAGAATTGAGGGATGGCGGGGTCGATGACGGGCGTACTGCGTCCGCCTACGCTCGCGGTCGATTGCTGCGCGAGCTGCGGCGAGATGCGACCTTCGGTCGCAGCGGGCGGCAGTGGTGTTCCGGTCAACTTCCTGATCTCTTCACGGCCGAGCGGCCCTCGCAGGTACGAGAGCGCCCAGCGCGTTTCAAACAGCACCGGCTCCTGCTCGTGCACGTTGTGCAGCAGGAACACGCGTTTGCCCAGCGACGATAGCAACTGATCGATCTTCGCCCGGTTGAAGCCCGCACCGGCGGTGCCGGCCGCGCCTTCAAGGCCATCGAGCACGCGGGCCTTGTCGCGGTCGGTCTGCAGCCGGCCCAGCATCCACGTGCCGGCGTTGGCGAGTGCCTTGTAGTCCAGGTCCACGGGATTCTGTGTCGCCACCGTGACCCCCAGTCCGAAGGCGCGCGCTTGCTTCAGCAGGGTGAGCAGCGGGCCCTTGGAGGGCGGATTGGCGACCGGCGGCAGGAACCCGTAGATCTCGTCGAAGTAGAGCAGGGCTCGAAGGCTTGAGGTCCCGCGCTGGCTGCGCATCCAGCCCACCAGCTCGTTCAGCAGCAGCGACACGAAGAACATGCGTTCCTGGTCGTCCAGGTGGGCGAGCGAGATGATGGCCACGCGCGGGCGGCCGTTCTCGGTATAG
This sequence comes from Candidatus Sulfopaludibacter sp. SbA3, assembly GCA_945866285.1. Lineage (GTDB taxonomy): Bacteria > Acidobacteriota > Vicinamibacteria > Vicinamibacterales > UBA2999 > 12-FULL-67-14b. The sequence continues at coordinate 6,048 of CAMBHC010000132.1, forward strand.
AGCAAGCGGTCGATGTTGAGCGGTTCGCCTTGCAGCCAGGCCGCAAATCCCGGCGCGGCCAGCAGTTGATTGAGCTGCATCGCCAGCGCGAAACGTTCCTTCGCGGGGTAGAACGACTCGAGGTCGAATACGCCGATCTTGGTGATGGGCGGGGACTGCACCTGGCCAATCAGTGCCGGCAAGTCGAGATCGGTCCCCGCGCGCCAGGCTTCGGCAAACAAGGTGGACACGAGAATGTGCTCGCGGCTGCGCAGCGGCTCTGCGTCCACCCCGGCCAGCGTGAGTACGCTGGTGGCGGCGGTGGCCACGCGGTCCGCCAGCAATTCGGGGTCATTCAGGACCGCCGGCGCCGGCGCCGAGACTGACTGCACGAACGAGATCGGCCGGCCGCTCGACCTGCCCGGCGTAGAGATCGCGAACTCGGCCGCGGCACGTAGCCGCTCGATGCGCGCGCCATCCTGACCCCAGTCGGCGAGTCCTTTCGCCCACCGCGCCGCTTCGGCCTGTCCAAACGCCTCAGGCGACTGTCCCACCCGGCGCGCCTCGTCGGGGTTCACCCAGGGCGTGAATTCGGCCGCCGACAGTCCCGGAAACGTGAGCAGCAGGTTGGCGAGGTCGCCCTTCGGGTCGATGGCAATGACCGGCACGCCGTCGATCGCGGCCTCTTCGATCAGGTCGATACCCAGGCCGGTCTTGCCACTGCCGGTCATGCCGACGATGACGCCGTGGGTGACGAGATCGGACGAGTCGTACAGCACAGGGACGTCGCCCCGGACCTTGGTCGCCGGATCGACCTGGCGTCCCAGGTAGAACAGGCCGAGCTTTTCGATCTCGGTCACTGGCGGACCTGCCCGTCGGCGCGATAGAGGAACAGCATGCGGGTGCGGCCTTCAGCGTCGGCAAACGAGTCCACCTTCTCGGGCGTCCAGTCACCCATGCCGAACGAGTGCGT
>CAMBHC010000133.1 GCA_945866285.1 Candidatus Sulfopaludibacter sp. SbA3
GACGCGCTGTCGCCAGACCCACGCGCGCAGCACACGTGGGCCCGCATTCCGCATTTCTTCCAGTCGCCGTACTACGTCTATCAATATGCCACCTGCTTCGCCTCGACCGCGAAGATCATGGAAGAGATTGGCGGCGCCAGCGATGCGACGCGCGCGGCCGTCGTCACGCGCTATCTCGACTTGCTGCGCTCGGGTGGGTCGGATCACCCGATGACGCTGCTGAAGCGCGCCGGTGTGGATCTCGCTCAGCCGGACACGGTGCGAGCCGTCGTCGCCCAGCTCGATGGGTTGGTGACTCGCCTGGAAGCCGAGCTCGGTTAGGGCGGGCGCCGTCCACCTTCGCGCTGACGCGCTACGGCGGACAAGTCGGCGCCCAGTTGCACCCGTGAGCCGGTTCATGGACCGAGTAGACCGAGTAGGGTCTGGCACCTTTACACGCCAAATTGCTGCAATTCCTGCTAGCCAATGGCCGCGCAGTCAGCAAACTCCGCCATGTCGACGAAGCCGGCTGCGGATATCGTCCAGAAACTGGGCAGGCAAGGATTCCTCAACTGATTCCGCCCATCGGTCCGGGAGCCGAAGTGGGCCATCGGTCAGAAGGCTCCGGTTATTTCCAAGTCGCTCATGAAGGCTCGACCAAGGCCACTCCGCGGCTGTTTGCACGAGGCCGGCTCGAAGCGGATTGGATTCTACGTAGCGAATCGCTCTCAAGTAGTAGGTTTCTGATTGGATCACGAAGCCATGGTAGCGGTCTTGGTAAATATGACCCTGGCCCACGGTTCCCGTCTCTCGGCGCCTCTTCACGGAGTGGGTCGTGCAGAGTCGATGGAGGAACAGAGAGACCGCATCCGCAGTCTCGGGCCACAGGATGAGGTGCCAGTGATTGGGCATCAAGCAGTACGCAAGAATTCTCATCGGGCTTTGTTGCTTCGCCCACGCGACCAATTCCAGAAAATCCTCGTAATCGGCGACTGACTCGAATAGGCAGCGGCGGTCGTTACCTCGGTTGATGGCGTGTAGGACGGAATCGGGTGGTGAAAAACGCAAAGGACGCGGCATTGGAGCCTCCAATGCGGTTGCTTACGCAAGGCGCGGACCAATCCACAGACCGATGTCGCAGGTGGCAAGAACTGCAGCGGAGGTCCGTTGCGACTCGGCAAGAACCGAAACAGATCCGAGTGTTAAGGTGCCAGACCCTACATAGGCTACATAGGTCTACATAGGTCCGGCGAGCTCGGGTAGGGCGGGCGCCGACGGCGCTACGCGTCTTCGTGGGGGTCGGCCGCTCCCGCGGCCTTCTGGGGATTCCCTCGAGCAAAGCCAGCCCCAGTTGCACCCGTGAGCCGGTTCATGTATTATCTCATCCATCCGGATTGACGGATAGATGACACAAATCCTTGACCACATGGCCGCACTGGCCGACCCGATTCGCTGCCGGATGCTCCTGCCCCTCGAACGGCACGAGCTGACCGTAAACGAGATCTGCTCGGTGCTCCAATTGCCGCAATCCACCGTCAGCCGGCACCTCAAGACGCTCGCCGATGACGGCTGGGTGGTGTCGAGGCGGGACGGCACCAGCCGGTTCTACGGCATGGTGTTCGAGGATCTCGACGGCGGCGCGCAGCGGCTGTGGCCGCTGATTCGCGAGCAAGTGTCATCGACCAACGGCGCTGAACAGGACGAACGCCGACTGAAGAGCGTGCTGTCGCGCCGGCGCACCAAGTCGGAAGAGTTCTTCGCGTCCGCGTCGGGGAAGTGGGATCACCTGCGCACGGAGTTGTTTGGCGACACCTTCCAGCTCTACGCGTTACTCGCCTTGCTCGACCCGAAGCTGACGGTGGGCGATCTTGGCTGTGGCACCGGCCAGGTCAGCGAACTGCTGGCCCCGCACGTCGCCAAGGTGATCGCCGTCGATGGCTCCACCGACATGGTGCAGGCCGCACGGCGCCGATTGAAGGGCGCGACTCACGTCGATATTCGGCGCGGCGACATGGAAGCGCTGCCGATCGACGATGGGCAACTGGATGTGGCGGTGCTGACGCTGGTCCTGCATCACGTCCCGGAGCCCGTGCGCGCGCTGACCGAAGTGAACCGCGTGCTCAAGCCTGGCGGCCGGGTGCTGATGGTCGACATGCTGCCGCACGACCGCGAAGAGTACCAACACCAGATGGGACATGTCTGGTTGGGATTCTCCGAGAAGACGATCAAAAAACACCTCGAGACCGCCGGCTTCAGCCGGGCGGTGGTAACCGTGCTGCCCTCTGAACCCGAGGTCAAGGGGCCGGGCCTGTTTGTCGCCACAGCGAAGAAGAAATAGCGAATTACGACTAACGAATAACGACCGTAACGAGGAGACAGAGAACATGGCAACTGCAGTAAAAGAAATGCACGCGTTTGATTTGGCCAAGCAGGCCGGCCGCGAACCCTTCAAGGTGCGTGACCTTGGCCTGGCCGAGTTTGGCCGCAACGAAATTCGCCTCGCCGAACACGAAATGCCAGGGCTGATGGCGCTGCGCACGCGCTACGCCGGCACCACGCCGCTCGCCGGCGCCAAGATCATGGGCTCGCTGCACATGACCGTGCAGACCGCCGTGCTGATCGAGACGCTGACCGCGCTCGGCGCCGACGTGCGCTGGGTGAGCTGCAACATCTTCTCGACGCAGGACAGCGCCGCGGCGGCGGTTGCCGTTGGCCGTGCCGAATCGGGCGGCACGGTCGCCAACCCGCGCGGCACGCCGGTGTTCGCGTGGAAGGGCGAGACGCTCACCGAATACTGGTGGTGCACGGTCGAGGCCCTGATGTGGCCCGATGGCAGCGGCCCGACGATGATTCTCGATGACGGCGGCGACGCGACGCTGTTCGTGCACAAGGCGCTCGAGTACGAGAAGGCCGGCAAAATCCCGGCGTTCAACCCCGACCAGGACGCCGAAGAGTGGGGCGTCATTCTCGAGACGTTGACGCGCGAGCTCAAGGCCAAGCCCGGCGTGTGGTCGAAGATTGCGCTCGGCATCAAGGGCGTCAGCGAAGAGACGACCACCGGCGTGCACCGCCTGTATGAGATGACCGCTGCCAACACGCTGCTGTTCCCGGCCATCAACGTCAACGACTCGGCCACCAAGAGCAAGTTCGACAACCTCTACGGCTGCCGCCACTCGCTGATTGACGGCCTCAACCGCGCCAGCGACGTGATGCTGTCGGCCAAGGTGGCTGTGGTGTTCGGCTACGGCGACGTCGGCAAGGGCTGCGCCCAGGCGCTCAAGGGCCAGGGCTGCCGCGTGATCGTCACCGAGATCGATCCGATCTGCGCGCTGCAGGCGGCGATGGAAGGCTACCAGGTCACGACGATTGAAGACGTGGTCGAGACCGCGGACATCTTCATCACCGCGACGGGCAACAAGAACATCCTCACCACCGACCTCATGAAGCGCATGAAGGACAAGGCCATCGTCGGCAACATCGGCCACTTCGACAACGAGATCGACATGGCCGGCCTGGCCAAGGGCGGCGCCAAGCGCGTTGAGATCAAGCCGCAATACGACGAGTGGATCTTCCCGGCCGAAGGCCAGCGCCCCGAGCACAGCATCCTGGTGCTGGCCGAAGGCCGCCTGCTGAACCTCGGTTGCGCCACCGGCCACCCGTCGTTCGTGATGTCCTCGTCGTTCACCAACCAGGTGCTGGCGCAAATCGACCTGCACCTGAGCATGAACGGCCAGCCGACGCTGTCGGGCACCAACTACGACGCCAACCGCGTCTACATCCTGCCGAAGAAGCTGGATGAAGAAGTGGCGCGCCTGCACCTCGGCAAGCTCGGCGTGAAGCTCACGACGCTGAGCAAGGACCAGGCGGACTACATCGGCGTGGCGGTCGAAGGACCGTACAAGCCGGCGCACTACCGCTACTAATCATGCGCATACCGTTGTTGTGGGTGGCCTGTTGCTGCGCGGTCTTGACCGCCTGCGGCGGGTCACCCCCGACCGGTCCCTCGCGGCCCGCGACGCTGTCGCGGACGCGGTTCATGGCCTTCGGTGACAGTTTCACGTTGGGCGAGGTGACCTCGCCGATTGCGTCCAGCGGCCTGACGAAGCTCGTCATCGTGCCGACGGCCGCATACCCGTCAGTCCTGCAAGGCCGGTTGACGGGTGCGTACCCCACGCAGTCGTCGGTGATCGCAGTGATTAACTCTGGCGTGGTTGGGGAAACCCTGCTCGAAGGGCGCGATCGCTTTCCGGGCGAACTGCAGCAGGCGCGTCCAGAGGCCGTGCTGATCATGGAAGGCGTGAACGGCTTGAACATTGCCGGGCCAGATATTTCAACGGATCTCGTTGCCGGCCTGGCTCGGACGGCGCAGGCTGCCGGCGCGCGGGTGTTTGTGGGATCGATGCTGCCACAGGTCAGCGGACGACCCAAAGCGCTGGTGCCAGCCAACGATCTGGTGACGTACAACACCCGCTTGCAAGCCATGAGCCGCCAGGACGGCCACGTGTTCGTGGATGTGTATAACGCGATGCTGGGTGAGGCGGGGACGCTGATCGGGGTCGATGGCCTGCATCCCACCGAAGTGGGATACAAGCGCATCGCCGACGTGTTCTTTGCGGCGATCCAGGCGAACCTGGAAGTCAAATAACGAAGAACGAATTCAGAAGAACGAATTCAGAATAACGAAGGTTCGTTCTTCGTTCTTCGTTCTTTGTTATTCGTTATTTCAAGCTGACCTTCTGCACGCGCCAGTTGGTGCGTTCACCCACCAGTAGCTCCGATTCGTTGCGGCAGTCGATCGAGTTGGCGAGGCCGAACTCTTTCGGCATCTTGCCGGCGGCGCCGAACTTCCCGACCACCTTGCCGTCCAGCTGCACCTTGTAGATCGCCGCATCCTCCATGCCGTCGGCATCGCCGGCGTGCGAGATATAAAGATGCTGCGTGGCGCCGCGGGTCATGCACATGGCGATCGGCGTGCCGACGCCGCCAAACTCCGACTTGAACGTGCCGTTGGCGTCGAACACCTGGATGCGCTGGTTGCCGAGGTCGGCGGCGTAGACGTTGCCCTGCGCGTCGATGGCCAGCGCCTTAATGCCGTCGAATTGCCCGGGGCCCTTGCCCGTGGATCCCCAATGGCTGATGAAGCGGCCATCCTTGTCGAACTTGGCAATGCGATCGTTGGTGCCGATGCCGTCGGCGACATAGATGTTGCCGGTGCGGTCCCACGCCACGTCGGTGGGGCGGCTGAAGCCTGATCCCGGAATGCCGGAACCCGGCAAGCGTGCCGGCTGTCCGCCGCCGGCGCCACCGGTCAGACCCGCGGCCACCGGCGGAACACCCGCACCAGGCGCGCCGGCAACCGCTGCCCCAGGCGCACCAGCGCCGCCGCCAGGACCGCCGGCTCCTGGGCCACCGCCGCCAGGACCACCGCCAGGCCGGACGCCGATCGTCTCCGGCTTTCTGCCGAGGACCAGGGCCACGCGGCCTTCGGTGTCGAACTTCACGACTTGATTGGCGCCTTCATCGATGGTCCACACGTTGTCTTGCGGATCGATGCGAAGGCCGATGGCGGCGTTGAAGCCGTAGACGTCCTGGCCGAACTCGCGCACGAACTTGCCGGCCGGGTCGAACTGGAACAGCCGCGAACCCCCGTGATAGAACGTGCGGTTGTCGCCGTGGGTGGCATAAGGATGTCCCGTCCGCGTGTAGACGAAGATCAAGCCCTTGGAATTGGCGCCGACGCCGCCGACCTCGCCGACGAACACGTCGGTGGGGGTCTTGAGCAGGTCAACGGTGGTGAACGAAAGCTCCGGCACGCCGGACTGTGCGAGAAGTGATCCGCCCAAGAGCAAGGTGCCAAGGGTGCCAAGGGTGCCAAGCGTGCGTACGGTGCGATTCATGATGCGGGAACCCTTCATGGCTGGCTCGTCGTTTTCATTTGCTGTGGCTTGAGCAGGATCTTCTGCGAACGCCAGTTGTTGATCTCCGCGGTGTAGATCACGTCGGGGTCGCGGCAGTCCATCTGGTGGATGGTGGCGAATTCTCCCGCGGCCTTGCCGGCGCGGCCGAACCTGCCGATGATGGTGCCGTCGAGCTCCATCTTGTAGACCTCGCCGGTAAACTCCGCGCCGGCCGCCGGCGCGCTGTCCTGCCAGGAGTTCGACACGTAGAGGTACTGCTTGCCGGGATTCTTGGGACCCGGTCCACCGGAGACGCACACCGCCCACGGGTTGCCAACGTTCGGGTAGTTGGCCTTCCAGTTCAGATCGTTGTCGAGCACCTGCACGCGGGCATTGCCGCGGTCGCCAACGTAGACGTTGCCCTGGAAGTCGGTGGCGATCGAGTGCGGCGTGTTGAACTCGAGGTTGGCGCGGCCCTGCTTGCCCACGGCCTTCACGAAACGACCGTTCTTGTCGTACTTCACGACTCGGGCATCGAAGTAGCCGTCGGCGACGAAGATGTTGCCCTGCTGGTCGAAGGCGACGTCGGTCTGGCGGCCGAAGCGATACTTCTCGTTGCGGCCGTGGAAGCGGCCGCCGCCCGGCATGTTGCCGAGGCTGGCCACCGGGTCTTCGCGGCGTCCAATCGTCATCAAGACCTTGCCCTCGGGGCTGAACTTGACGAGCATGTCGGTGCCTTCATCGACCGCCCAGATGTTGTCCTGGGCATCGACGCGCACCGAGTGGGCGAAGGCGAAGCCGTAGTTGCCGCGGCCGATCTCGCGGACAAACACGCCTTGCGGGGTGTACTCGAACAGCCGCGTCTCGTTGGCGCGATGGTAGATGAAGATGTTGCCCTTCGAGTTGGTGGCAATCCCCATGTTCTCGCCGGTGTAGATTCCCGGCGGATTCTTGAAAAAGTTGGCTACCGCTTCGTGCGGAATCGTGGCCACATTGGTGGCGGTGGCTTTGGTCTGGGCGGCGGTCGCGCCCCCGCCTGCCAACAAGGCGGCGATCAGCGCATAAGTCAGTCGTCTCTGCATGAAATCAATCCTCCAGCTCGGGGAGTATA
>CAMBHC010000134.1 GCA_945866285.1 Candidatus Sulfopaludibacter sp. SbA3
CACTCCCGCCATAGCCTCTTGGCTGCCACCACCTAAGCGCATGACGCCATCCCTGTCTATCGGCTCGGCATCCCCCGCCATCCTAGAGCAGTTTGCGAAGAATCAAGCACTTCAGGTAGTAGGTTTCCGGGACCCCCAGCAGAACCGGGTGGTCCCGCCCCTGCATCCGCTTTTCCACCACCGTGACGGGGACGTGGGCATCCACCGATGCTTCAAATACCGCCTGGGCGAACATCCCCTCGTCCACGTTATAGGAACAACTGCACGTAATCAGGTAGCCCCCTGGAGCCAGCAGGCGCAGGGCCCGCAGGTTGATTTCCTTGTAACCGGCCAGGGCGTTCTGGATCGACGCCTTGTTCTTGGCGAAGGCCGGCGGGTCCAGCACGACGGTGTCGTAGCGGGCCCCCTCCCGTTCGAGGCGCCGGAGCTCGTCGAAGACGTTGGCCTCGCGGGCCGTCACGTTGGTGATGCCGTTGGCCGTGGCGTTGGCGGTGACGCGGGCCACGGCGTCGGCCGACACATCGAGCGCCTCCACCGTCAGGCACCGGGGCGCCAGGGCCAGGGCAAACCCGCCGTTGTAACTGAAACAGTCGAGTAACGCACCGTGCGCGTAACGCGCGGCCGCCTCGCGATTCTCGCGTTGGTCGAGAAACAAGCCAGTCTTCTGCCCGCGCCACGGATCGACGTCATAAGTTACGCCGGCCTCGCGCACGCTAATGGTCTCTGGCACCACGCCGTGTACGACCTCCACCTTCTGCTCCAGGCCTTCGAGCAGCCGCACTTTCGGGTCGTTGCGCGCCAGCACGCCCTTGGCTTCGGTGAGTTCGACCAATAGAGGCACCAGCGCCGGCGTCAGCCGGTCCATCCCCTGAGACAACGCCTGCATCACCAGGTAGTCGCCATAGCGATCGACCACCAGTGATGGCAGCAGGTCGGCTTCGCCGTGGATCAGGCGATACGCGGTGGCGTCGATCTCGAGAATCTCGCGGAAGCTAATCGCGCGTTCGAGGCGCTCGCGCCAGAACGCGGTATCGATCACGCGATCGTCGCGCGAGATCATCCGCAGCGTGATCTGGGACTGGTCGCTGAACAGGGCATGGCCCAGGTCGCGATTGCGCGGGCCGCGAACATTGACGACGATACCGGGCTCGGTGCCGGTGGCATCGACAACGTCGGATCGATAAATCCAGGGATGGCCGCCGCGAATGCGATCTTCGCCCTTGGCATTGACGATGGCAGTGGGAGTCACCGCTCTATAGTGTCACGGCGCCAAGGTGCCAGGGTGCCACCGTGCCAAGGTGCCAGGGTGCTACTTTTCGATCTGGTGAATCTTGCTGACGCGCAGCGCGTGGCGGCCGCCCGCGAATGGGGTGGCGAGGAACACTGTGACGATGTCCCCCGCGCGCGCTTCGGGTGTGCCGCGGGCGCCGAGCGTGAGCACGTTCAGGTCGTTGTGCTCGCGCGACAACTTGGCCGTGTCGGTGTCGGTAATCGCCGCGGCCCGGATGCCCGGCACCTTGTTGGCGGCGATCGCCATTCCGATGCCCGTCCCACACACGAGAATGCCCCGATCAAACTCCCCGCTGGCTACGCCGGCGGCAACGGCCTGCGCAAAGTCCGGGTAGTCAACCGACTCGGCCGACGAGGTGCCGAAATCCTGGTAGGTGACGCCGATTTCGTCCAGCGTGCGTTTCAGCGAGTCCTTGAGGTGAAAGCCAGCGTGGTCGGCGCCGAGTGCAATGCGCATGGCCAATTCTAACTTGGCGCCCCGGCACCTGCTAGAATCAGTTCTTCCACATGGACAACCTGTCATTAATGCAGCGTTCTCTTGCGCAATCGGACCCCGAGATTGCCGCGGCCATCGCCAACGAAACGACACGCCAGGCCGAAGGCCTGGAGCTGATCGCCTCGGAAAACTTCGTCAGCACCGCCGTGCTCGAAGCGGCCGGTTCGGTGATGACGAACAAGTACGCCGAGGGCTACCCCGGCAAGCGTTACTACGGCGGCTGCGAGTTCGTCGACGTCGCCGAGGCGCTGGCGATCGCCCGCGCCAAGGCGCTGTTCGGCGCCGACCACGTCAACGTGCAGCCGCACTCGGGCGCGCAGGCCAACATGGCCGTCTATCTCACGCTGCTGAAGCCGGGCGATGTCGTGCTCGGCATGAACCTCGCGCACGGCGGCCACCTGACCCACGGGCATCCGCTGAACTTCTCCGGCAAGCTCTACACGATCGTCCCCTACGGCGTGCGCCAGGACGATGAGCGGCTGGACTACGAGGAGTTCGAGCGGCTCGCGCACGAGCACAAGCCGAAGGTGATCATCGCCGGCGCCAGCTCCTATTCGCGGGTGATCGACTTCGAGCGCATGGGCAAGGTCGCCCGCGCCGTCGGCGCGCCGCTGGTGGTGGACATGGCGCACATCGCCGGCCTCGTCGCCGGCGGCCAGCACCCGAGCCCCGTGCCGCACGCCGACTTCGTCACCACCACCACGCACAAGACCCTGCGCGGCCCGCGCGGCGGCATGGTGATGTGCCGCCAGCAGTACGCCAAGGATCTCGATCGCGCGGTGTTCCCCGGTGTGCAGGGCGGTCCGCTCATGCACGTCATCGCGGCCAAGGCCGTGTGTTTCCGCGACGCAGCGACGCCGGAGTTCAAGGACTACCAGAAACAGCTGGTCGCCAACGCGAAGCGCCTGTCGGCGGCCATGACCGCGGCCGGCTTCCGCATCGTTAGCGGCGGCACCGACAACCACATCGTCCTCGTCGATACCTTCTCGAAGGGCATCACCGGCAAAGCCGCCGAGGCAGCGCTCGGCACGGCCGGCATCACCGTGAACAAGAACGCCATCCCGTTCGACAAGAATCCGCCGATGGTGGCCAGCGGCGTGCGCCTGGGCACGCCGGCGGTGACGACCCGCGGCATGGGCGAAGCGCAGATGGACGAAATCGCCGGATTGATCGCACGCGCCCTCGCCACACCGGACGATAGCGCCGCCCTCACGATGGTCAAGGCTGAAGTCGAGCAGCTGTGCCGGAAGTTCCCGCTGTACCCGGAACGCCGGGGCTAGTCTCCGCCGTCGAGGCGGCGTTTGCCGGCGACGGCGTGCTCGCGCAGGCGGTCGCTCAATTCGAGCCGCGCGCGGGCCAGCTCGCCATGGCGCTGGCCGTCGCCGAAACGTTCGGCGAGGGCGGCGTGCTGCTCGCCGAGGCCGGTACGGGCACCGGCAAGACCCTCGCGTACCTGGTGCCGGCAATTCTCAGCCGCCAGCGGGTGCTGGTCTCAACCGGCACCAAGAATCTCCAGGAGCAGATCTACTTCAAGGACCTGCCGGTGCTGCGCGAGGCGTTAGGCGTCCCGTTCAAGGCCGCTTACATGAAGGGCCGCGCCAACTACCTGTGCCTGCACCGGCTGGATCAACTGCGCGCCTCCCCCGCCGTCCCTCACGACTTCGTCTCGATGGTCGATGAGTGGCGAAGTGTCACGGAGACGGGTGACCGCGCCGAGCTGCGCGACCTCCCTGAAGACTCCTCGCTGTGGCACGACGTGTCGGCGACCGCCGACACCTGCCTCGGCAACGACTGTCCGCAGTACCAAGAGTGCTACGTCACGCGGATGCGCCAGCGGGCCGCGGAATCGGACATCGTGATCGTCAATCACCACCTGTTGTGCGCGGATGCGTCGGTGCGCCAGAGCAGCTATGGCGAGGTCATCCCCGAGTGTCACTACGCCGTGCTCGATGAAGCACACCAACTCGAGGACGTGGCAACGCAGTATTTCGGCATTGCCATCAGCAACTACCGGGTGGATGACCTGGTGCGCGACGGCGAGCGCGCCCTCAATCTGGGAACGATCGAAGACACCGACTCGAACATTCGCCGCTCGTTGCTGCGCGTGGACGATCACGCGCGCGAGTTTTTCGGCCGGCTCGCCATGGCCCGGCAGTCGCGAGGCTCATTCGGCGAAGAACGCGTACGAATCAGCGGCGAATGGTTTGGCGACATCGTCGACGATGGGCTGGGGTTGATTAGTGGGCTGGACGCGCTGCAGCACGACATGGCGCGGAGGGCAGGTTCCGGCACCGGCGGCAGCGTCGCCAACGAAGACGCCGCGTCGCTCGCGCAGCGCGCCGGCGAAATGCGCGAGAGCCTCTCGTTCCTGCTCGAGGCCTCTAACCCCTCGTTCGTCTACTTCCTTGAAACCCGCAACCGCGGCGTGTTCCTGCGCGCCGCACCGATCGACGTCTCGTCAATTATTCGCGAGCAACTACTCGATCGCATGCGCGCCACCATTCTCACCTCGGCGACGCTCACCGTGGCGGGCTCGTTCGAATACGTGAAGCGGCGCCTCGGCGCCGATGACGCCAACCAGATACGGGTGCCATCGGAATTCGACTTCACCGAGCAGGCCATCCTTTACCTGCCGAAGCACATGCCGGCGCCCAAGTCGCCCGAATACGGCGAGGCCGTGGCGCGCGAGGTCCTGGACCTGCTGCTTCGGACCGAGGGCCGCGCCTTCGTCCTGTTCACCAGCTACGCAATGTTGCGGTCGGTGCGCGATCGTGTGGAACTCGACTTGCCTTATCCCTTAATCGTGCAGGGCACCGCGCCGCGCAGTGCCCTGCTGGCGCAGTTCAGGGCCACCCCCAATGCGGTGCTGTTTGCCACGTCATCCTTCTGGCAGGGCGTCGACGTCGTGGGCGAGCAATTGAGCTGCGTCATCATCGACAAGCTGCCCTTCGCCTCGCCCGGCGACCCCATCACCGCCGCCCGCATCGAGGCCATCACGGCCGAGGGCGGTGACGCCTTCCAGGAATACCAGGTGCCGTTGGCCATCCTGGCCATGCTGCAGGGCCTGGGTCGCCTGATCCGGCACCGCAGCGACCGTGGCGTGCTGGCGGTGCTGGATCCGCGGCTGCGGACCATGAGCTACGGCCGGCGTTTCCTCGACTCGTTTCCTCCAGCGCCGGTGACCCAGAATCCGGAGGCCGTCTCCCGGTTTTTCGCTGGCTGACGTACACTCAAGACCTGAGGCAGGTCACGCATATGACACACATTTTCACGGGTCGATTCGCTCCGCTGTTGTGCGCACTCGTGCTGCTGGCGTTCGCGCCCGCGGCACTGGCGCAGTCCACGATGATCAAGGGCAAGGTGGTCGACACCAAGGGCCAGCCCATGGTCGGGGTCGCGATTGTCATTGAAGCAGTCGGTGGCACTCGCAAGCTGACGGGCAAGACCGACAAGCGCGGCGAGTTTATCCAGTTGCTGACCGAGTCGGGGCAGTACCGCATCACCGCCACCGACGAGAAAGCCGGCATGGCGCAGACCGAGCTGCGCGTCAGCCTCGGCCGCACCAGCGAGGCCAACATGGTGCTCGCCCCGACGACCGCCGCCAACAACGACGCCAAGGCGGCCGAATTGAAGAAGGTCTTTGAAGAGGGCGTGACGGCCAGCCGCGCGAACAACCACGATGCGGCGATCGCGAAGTTCCAGGCGGCCCTCGTGCTGTCGCCCAACTGCTTCGACTGCCAGTTCAACATCGGTGTCGCCGAGCTCGCCAAGAAGGACGAGAAGGCCGCCGAGGCCGAATGGCTGAAGGCGCTCACGATGAAGCCCGACTTCACCGACGCCATGAACGCGTTGTCGACGCTCTACAACAACCAGAAGCGCTTCGACGAGGCCTCGGCCATGAGCGCCAAGGCGGCATCGGCCGGCGGTGGCGGCAGCGCCGACGCGACATTCAACCAGGGCATCATCCTGTGGAACCAGGGCAAGATTGCCGAGGCCAAGGTCAAGTTCGAAGAGACGATCAAGACCAACCCCACACACGCCGACGGGCACTACCAGCTCGGCATGGCACTCCTGAACGAAGGCAAGCTGCCTGATGCGGTCGCCGCGTTTGAGATCTACGTGAAGCTCGATCCAACCGGCCAGTACGCGACGCAGGCCAAGGGCATGATTGCGCAACTGAAGAAATAAAGAAGAACGAATTCCGAAGTGTACGAACACATTCCCCGGCGCCTGGCAGAGATTCGCAATCGCATTGCGGATGCTGCCGGGCGGGCCGGACGGTTGCCTGAATCGGTCCGGCTGATCGCCGTCTCCAAGACCCACCCCTTTGATGCGGTCCGCGCCGCCGCCGACGCCGGTCAGCTCGACTTCGGCGAAAACAAGGTCCAAGAGGCCCTGCCAAAGATCGCGCAGTCGGCCGATCCCAGCCTGCGGTGGCATCTCATTGGCCACCTGCAGTCGAATAAGGCGAAGAAGGCGGCGCCGGCCGTTCACGCCATCCACGCCATCGATAGCGTTGATTTGCTGCAGAAAGTTGACCAGGCGGCTGCGGCCACTGGCCATGCGCTCGACGTGCTGGTCCAAGTGGACCTGGCGCTCGAAGAGACGAAGCATGGCGCCACCGTGGACCTTGTCCCGCAGATCTTTGCTGCCGCCGACCACTGCCGGGCTGCCCGGCTGGTGGGACTGATGCTCCTGCCCCCGCTGGCCGAAAACCCGGAAGACGCGCGGCCCTGGTTCGCCCGGCTGCGGGGCTTGCGCGACCAGCTGGCCGAGAGCGGGGTACCGCCGGCCCGGCTGCGTGAGTTGTCGATGGGCATGAGCCACGACTTCGCCGTGGCCATTGAAGAGGGCGCGACGATGGTAAGGGTTGGCACGGCGATCTTTGGTGCCAGGGATTACGGCAAGAACGAATAACGAAGAACAACACTTATGAAGGTCACACCACTCGATCTCCGGCAGCAGCGCTTCAAGACCGTGATGCGGGGCTACGACCGTGGCGAAGTGCAGGCCTTCCTGCTCGAAGCGGCAGACGACTACGAGAACGCGCTGCGCGAGAACGACAAGCTGCACCAGGATGTCGCCAAGCTCGATGCCGTGCTCGGCGAGCATCGCGGCCAGGAGCGCAATCTCCGCAACACGCTGCTGACGGCGCAGAAACTGGCCGACGAGATCAAGGAACACGCG
>CAMBHC010000135.1 GCA_945866285.1 Candidatus Sulfopaludibacter sp. SbA3
GTCCGCTACCAGTCGGCGGAGCAGCAGGACTGGGGCATCCACGTCACGCGGGTGATTCCTCAGCAGGGCATCGAAGACAGTTGGGCGCCTGCGAAGCGCGAAGGCTCGTCATTCCTGGCCCAGGCCGGCCATCTCAAGTCGCTGACCGATTTGAAGCGCGGCCTCGTGCTCGACCTGAACCCCGTGGGCGTGTCGAAGCTTGACGGAGAAGACACCGGCCGCGGCTGGACCTACGACGCCTCGCGGCCTGAGTTCGGCATGAACGTGCGGTGGGGCATCACGCCCAACCTGACCATGAACGGCACGGTGAACCCGGACTTCTCGCAAGTGGAGTCCGACGCCGGCCAGTTCAGCTTCGATCCGCGACAGGCCCTGTTCTTTCCGGAGAAGCGGCCGTTCTTCCTCGACGGCATCGAGCAGTTCGCGACGCCGAATAACCTGATCTACACCCGTCGGGTTGTCGCGCCGATTGCCGCGGCCAAGGTCACCGGCAAGATCACCGGCCGCACGAACCTGGCCTACCTCTCGGCCGTGGACGACCAGGCGCTATCGGCGACCGGAGAGAACTATCCCATCTTCAACATCCTGCGCGTGCAGCAGGACGTGGGCACCAAGTCGAAGGCCGCCCTCGTCTACACCGACCGCATTGATGGCGACCGTTCGAATCGCGTGATCGGCAGCGATGCGCGCTTCGTCTGGAAGGACATTTACAGCCTGGCCCTGCAGGGGGCGATGAGTCGCACGGCAACACCTGCCGTGGTCACGTCGGCGCCGCTCTGGCAGGGCGTGTTGGCGCGGACCGGCCGCAAGTTCGCCATGCGCTATACCGTCCGCGGTGTTGATCCCGAATTCCGCGCCGCCGCCGGCTTCATTTCCCGTACCGGCATCGCGTCGGGCAACTTCAACCATGCGCTCATCACCTACGGCAAGCCCGGCAGCGCCCTTGAGCGCTGGAGCAGTGATGTGGTCGTGGACGGCACGTGGCAGTACGACGAGTTGATGGCGGGGCATGCGTCGCAGGATCGCAAGCTGCACTTCAACAACAACTTCACGTTGCGCGGCGGCTGGCGGCTGGGCGGGTCGGTGTTGTTTGAGACGTTTGGCTACGACCAAGGGTTGTACCGTGACTACGTGCTCGGCCAGGAAGGCGCCACTGGCGTCACGTTCCTGCCGTTTGTCGGCACGCCGCGCTTGCCGAACCTTGACTACGTATTCTCGGCGACCACGCCACAGCGCGCCGGGGTCGAGTTCGACGCGATGGTGCTGTGGGGCAAGGACGAGAACTTCTACGAGTGGTCGCCGGCCGACATCATCTTCCTGAACCTCGGGGCAGCGTGGAAGCCCACCGACAAGCTGCGTGTCGATGCGCGGTATCAACTGCAGTCGTTCCGGCGCCGCACCGATGACTCGATCGTCGGCATCCGCCGCATCCCGCGGTTGAAGGCGGAGTACCAGATCTCGCGGCCGATCTTTGTCAGGGTGGTGGGGGAATATAACAGCGACTGGCAGGACGATTTGCGAGACGACTCACGGACGAATTTGCCGATCTATATCCGCAATGCGTCAGGTGGCTACGACCGCGCCGCGAAGACCTACGTGAAGTCGTTCCGCGCCGACTGGCTGTTCTCGTATCAGCCGACGCCGGGCACCGTGCTGTTCGCGGGGTATGGCAACACGCTGGCCGACGTCGACGATAACCCGCGGACGTCGCGCCTGAAGCGAACAGTGGACGGGTTCTTCCTGAAGGTCAGTTACCTGTTCCGGATGTAACAGGAGCTTAACTCTTGGTCTTCTTATCTCCTGTGGATTCCTCTGGTTTGGGTCGCCACAGCACCAGGACCTTGCCGACCCGTTGCACCGGCGCGGCATCGGTGCCTTCGCAGAGCTGGTTACCAATCGCTTCGCGGGCGTCGCGGTCGTCGCCCAGGATCTTCACCTTGATCAGTTCATGCGCCGTCAGCGCGCGATCGACTTCCGTGCTCACGGAAGGGGTGACGCCGTGATGTCCGACAAACACCGTCGGTTCGAGCTTGTGCGCGCGCGCCTTCAGGTGGGCGCGCTCGCGGGTCGTCAGGGACACAGGCATCCAACGATTGTACCGCGGCGTTACGTGGTTCGCCGCATCCGGTTCACAGCCTTCACCATCAGGAAGACGATCCAGGCCAGGATCAGGAACTGCACCACCTGGGTGACGAACGAGCCGTAGGCAAAGATCGCGGCCCCGGCGGCCTTCGCTTCTACGAGTGACGCGTACGGCGCCGGCGCCTTGGTGCCTTCACGCAGGATCACGAACATCCCGGTGAAGTCGGTGCCGCCCAATGCGAAGCCGACCACCGGCATGACGAGGTCGGTGACCAGCGAGTCGACAATCTTCTGGAACGCCGCGCCGATGATCACGCCAACGGCGAGATCCATGACGTTGCCCTTGGCGATGAATTCCCGGAATTCGCTCAGCATGATGATTCTCCAGGGCTTAGGGACTTGAGGTTTGGAGGCTTGGAGGCCTGGAGGCTTGGAGGCTTGGGGCCGGAAGCCAAGTCCCCAAGTCCCCAAGCCCCCAAACCTCAAGCCGTCAGTTTTAAGTGCCCGATGTGATGACGACCGTGCCAAGCGTACAACTGAAGGAACCAGTCCAGCGTGCGCGGACCGTGGTCGGGGTGAATCGCCTCACGCGCGAAATCGGCGTCCGGCAACGACTCGAGCATCCGGTGCCAGCGATGGTGCAGGCCGTCGAGGATCTGCACCGAGACCGCTGGATCCTCGGTGATGGAGTCGGCCAGCTTCGCCCATTCGGCCTCGTTGTACGGCTTGATGGTGGGCTTGTCCTCGGTCAGCGCCAGGCGGAAGCGGATGAAGGCGTTCATGTGGCTGTCGGCGACGTGATGCACGACCTGCCGGGCCGTCCAGCCGCCGTCGCGATAGGGCTGATCGACGCGGGCGGTGGCCAGGGCAGCCTTCAGTTCAGCCGGAAAGCTCCCAATGGTCGCGATGCACTCGCGCCTGGCATCGGGCGTTGGGGCAGGGTTGAGGACAAACTTGCCGGTGGGAAATCGTGGGTCCATGGCGGAATGATGCCCTTCCCTTCAGCGGATCCGCAAGCTCGGCCAACCCTATTTGAAGACGTCGGCGAGAAACCGCTCGGTGTAGAACAACGCGACCTGGCCACTCAATCCGGCCGGCAGCGCGTCGAAGGCGTGGTCGCCCCATGGGATCTCAACCAATTCTGAATTGGCGCCGGCGGCGGTCAGGGCCCCGTGCAGGTTGCGTCCGTATTGCGGCCGCACGATGTGGTCACGCGATCCGTAAATCAGCAGCGTGCGCGGCGCTTTCGACGAGACATACGTGATCGGCGACGCATCGCGATAACGATCGGGCATCTGGTCAGGCGTGCCGCCGATGAATGCTTCGAGCACGTCGCGCGATCCGATGGGATCGGGCCGCGGTGGTTCCCGCCAGCCGTGCGTCAGGTTCACCGGTCCGTAGTAGTCAATCACCGCCGACACACCGGGATCTTGCAGGCCGGCCACCATCGCCAGCTGCGCGCCCGCTGAACGGCCCCACAGCGCCAGCCGCGACGCATCCCCGCCGTAGTCGGCCGCGTGCTCGCGCACCCACGCCAGCGCCGTCTGCACATCGTCCAGTTGCGCCGGCCACTTCCACTCCGGCGCGTGCCGGTAGTCGATGGCAAAGACGACGAAGCCGCGCGAAGCGATCCGTGCGGCGAACACGGCATCGTTGCCGGGGAGGCCGCGCTGCCAGGCGCCGCCGTAGATCTGCACGACGACCGGGTGAGGCCCGCCGGCCATCGGCTGATAGATGTCTGCGGTCAGCTGGACGCCGCCGGGAGCGGCGAAGGGCACCCGTTGCGTCAGGCGCGATTGGCCCATGTCCACGCCGGCGAGCAGCGTGGTGATCGAGAGGGGGACCGCGCGTGGATACTGCACCAGCGGAATGACCAGCAGCGCGCTGGCCAGGGCCGACACGCCAAGAGCGATGCGCCCGACCCGGTCGCGGCGCCGCCACGCGAGCGCCACGATGACGAGCGCCGGCACCAGCAGCAGCGGGCTGATCTCCGGTCCGCCCACGGCCAGTGGCAACAGCGCCATCGTCGGCGCCGGCACGACGACCCACATCGACAGGAAGAGCGAGACTGCCGCGAGGGCGAGCACGACCCAGGACACGCATCAAGAGTATCCTGCGGTAGGCTGAGGGGGTGCCCGCCAATCTCATCAGGCGCTTGCAGAACGCGTTGTCTGGGCCGTTGCCCGGTCTCGACGCGCAATTGCGCATGGCGCCCAGCCCGCGCGTTGGGTGGGACCCGCTCAAGGTTCCTGAGGGCACGCGTGACGGCGCCGCGCTGCTGCTGATCTATCCCCACGAGGAGTTCTGTTACCTCCCGCTGACCGTTCGTGGCTTGGGGATGCGCAATCACACCGGCCAGGTCTCGCTGCCGGGTGGGCGCGTGGACGAGGGAGAAGCGATCGAGGCGGCGGCGGTGCGCGAAGCCGAGGAAGAAATCGGCGTCGATCGCCGCCAGGTGCAGGTGTTGGGACGGCTGACCCCGCTGCACATCCCGGTGAGCAACTTCCTGCTGCACCCGGTAGTGGGCTTTGTCGACGCCCGGCCGGTCTTCAATCGCGCCGAGTGGGAAGTGGCCAGGATTATCGAGCCCAGCCTTGCGCAACTGGGCGATCCGGCCACGGTGAAGCGGGAGTTCCGCACCCGCACCACCGACGGCCAGGCGGTCCAGATCGACGTGCCGTACTTCGACATCCAGGACGAGAAAGTGTGGGGGGCGACGGCCATGGTGCTGGCGGAGTTTTGCGCTATTCTCGCAGGCCTATGAGGCCGCTCGCATTCGCCCTTGCCCTGACGCTTGCCGGCACGCTCGCCGTGCGTGGCCAGGCGCCCGTCGAGCCGCTCTTCGACACCTTCTTCGCAGCAGAAACGCCGGCCGACGCACAGACTGCGGCCGAGAAACTGGTGGCCGCCGGTGCGGGCTTCGACCGCACCGACGCGCGGTTGAAGAAAGGCCGCTTCTACGGCGACGAGAAGCGTGGCGAGTACTCGCTGCGATGGAAGTCGAAGTCCGGCCCCTACTTCAACAACGTCGTCGAGGTGCCGTCCGACTACGACCCGGCCAAGCCGATGCAGCTGCGCGTGCAACTGCATGGTGGCGTCGGCCGGCCATCGCCGAACACTCCTGCTCGTGGGGACCAACCTGCAGATTTGTCCGCTCCCGCTCGCACCGTCAATCGCATCGAGGGTGAACCGCAAATCTACCTGCATCCCAGTGGCTGGGCCGCGGCGCAGTGGTGGGATGAGGAACAGATCGACAACATCCTGCGCGCTGTCGACGCGCTGAAGCGCAAGTACAACATCGACGAGTCGCGCATCTACCTCACCGGCATCTCCGACGGTGGCACTGGCGTGTACTACATGGCGCTGAAGGAGCCCAACCCCTGGTCGTCATACCTGCCGCTCAACGGCAGCATCGCCGTGATCCGCGCGCCGCAAAACGGCGCCGATGGCGAGATGTACGGCAACAACCTCACCAACGTACCGCTCTACATCGTCAATGGCGAACTCGATAACTTGTATCCCGTTGACCAGGTGGAGCCACACGTCAAGTGGTTCCAGTCGATGGGCGTGCCGCTGCTGTTTCGCCCGCAGCCCGGCGCCGGCCACAACACCGCGTGGTGGCCGACGGAGCGCGAGCCATACGAGAAGTTCGTGCGCGAGCATGCGCGCATCGCCCACCCGGCGAAGCTGTCGTGGGAGACCGAGCGCACCGACAAGTTCAATCGCAACCGGTGGCTGGTGATCAACGAACTGCGGCAGGATGCCTCCCGTGAGACCGAGCTCAAGGATCGGGGCTTCTTCCAGCACACCAAGTTGTCGGGCCGCGTAGACGTGACCCGGGACGGCAACGCCTTCGAGGTGAAGGTCCGCGACGTGGCGGCGTTTACGCTACTGCTGTCGCCGGACGTGATTGATTTCTCGAAGCCGGTCACGGTGACGGTGAACGGCAAGCCGGCCTTCGCCGGCCTGGTGAAGAAGGATCCGGCCACGCTGCTGCGTTGGGCGGCACGGGACAACGATCGAACAGCGCTCTACGGCGCAGAACTAAGGATTACGCTATGAACCGGTTTGTGATGTCCATTGCGGCTGCGGCCGTCCTGATGACAGGTGTCGCGCAGGCGCAGCGGCGTGCCTTCGACCTCACCACGCCCCGGCCCATTCCGGCCGCCGATAAGGTGTGGATCGAAGAGTTGACGTGGATGGAAGTGCGCGATGCGATGGCGGCGGGGAAGACTACCGCGTTGATCGTGGCCGGCAGCACCGAGCAGAACGGTCCGTACGTCCCCACCGGCAAGCACATCTTCGTGCTGCGCGCGACCGCCGAAGCGATTGCCCGCAAGCTGGGTACTGCCCTGGTGGCGCCGGCCATTCCGTTTGAGCCAGGCAATTTCTCGACCACGCCCGGCACCATCCAGGTGCGCGACACCACCTACGATGCGCTCGTTGAGGATCAGGCTGAAAGCCTGAAGGCCAACGGCTTCAAGCACATCATCCTGATCGGCGATAGCGGCGGCAACCAGCGCGGCCTCGAGCGCGTGGCGACCAAGCTGTCCACGGCGTGGGCCGGTGGCGCAACGACCATCCACTACATCAAGGAGTACTACGACAGCTGGACCGCCGCCGATGGCGCCTGGGATTCGCTGGGCGTGCCGAAGACCAAAGACGAGGGCATTCACGACGACTACAGCGTGAACAGCATCATCGCCACCGTCGATCCGGAGAAGATTCGCTTCAAGCAGCGGCAGGATACCGGCAAGGCGTCAATCAACGGTCAGACGCTGCTGCCGCTCGAGACCACGGTGGCCAACGGCAAGAAACTGGTCGAGATCCGC
>CAMBHC010000136.1 GCA_945866285.1 Candidatus Sulfopaludibacter sp. SbA3
TGTGTGCCTATACCTCGGAAGCGCGATCGGGCCGCCGCCGCAGCAGGCGGCCACCGTCGGGAGTCACCGGGCACCACGGCCGCTCATGAAGGAGCCAGTCGTCGCGACGCTGACGTTCCTGGCGCTGCCGATGTTCCTCATCGCCTACGTGATCGAGTACATGTATTACTCGACGATTGGGCAGGTCTTCACCAGCGCGACGGAGATGTCGCAGTTCATTTCCACCTTCGGCGTGATCTGTGCGGTGTTCGGCGTCCTGGCGCAGCTGCTTCTCACGCCATTCCTGTTCCGCCGACTGGGGATTGGCACCACGGCCTTCGTGTATCCAGCCGCGCTGGCACTCGGAGCGATGCTGTCACTGGTCTACGCGCTGTATGACGGCTACCGTTCGGACGGCGCCGCCGCACCGCCGATGTTCTTAGTGATGTTTGTTCTCGCGGCGCGAGGGCTGGATATCGTGCTTTATCAGAGCGTCTACGAATCGACCACCAACATCCTGTACTACGCCGTCCCGGTGGAGACGCGGACGCGCGCTCGCTCACTGGTCGGCGGCATGATGTTCCCGGCGAGCGTTGGCTTCTCGGGGATGATGCTGATGGCGTTCAGCTATTTCAACCAGCCGCTGTATAACGTTGCCTTCACGGCAGTCGCGGTCGGCTTCCTGGTGCTGGTCATGGCGATGGACGTGCGGCCCGATTACCTGCGCTCGCTGCTTGCCAACGGCGACGAGACCAACCACAAGGCGCGCGAAGCGCTGCTGGCAGAAATCAGCCTCCTATCGTTGAACGAATCGCGTGTGCTTCTTCTCGAGTCGCTCCAGACCGATCGCGAAGACGAGGCAATGTTCGCAGTCCATAAATTACTCGATACCTACGACCATTTCCTGCTCGAGGACTTGCAGGAGATCAAAGCGAGAATTCAGCCGAACGTGATGTCGGCGCTGGTCAACGCGATGGTCGAGCGCAGAATTCCCGAAGAAGATCGGCTGCTGCTCGCCTAGCAGCAACTCACCGTCACTGGCCGACGCGACGACGAAGATCGAAACGGGCCGCCAGGACGACCATGAGTATGCTCGGAAGACGATGACAGGGGCCGCAGATCTACTCTCGGAGTGGTCCGAAACCACCGGCAGGTCAGTACCTGCTCCCCTGTTACGGTTTACGCAAATCCGAACTGGCTCACTTCTGACACGCCGGGCAGTAGAACGTTGATCTCGCGGCCTGGGGGATCTGCCTGATCTCGCCTCCGCAGCCCTTGCGCAGGCACGGTTCACCCGCGCGGTCGTAGACCCGGAATCGTCCTTCGCGATAAGGCACCTCCGACCGGCGGATGGCATTCGCGAGTACCGCCTTGACCGAGGCCGCCAGCTGCTTTGCCTCCTTCTTCGGCTTGCCGGTCACGGTCGCGATACTGGATGCCTGGCGCAGCGGCGACAATCGCGCGTGGTGCAGCGCCTCGCTCGCGTAGATGTTGCCCAGCCCGCCGACGATGCGCTGGTCGAGCAGGGTGACCTTGATGGCGGTCTTTTTTCCGCGACAGGGGAGCGCCAGTGATGCAGCGGTGAACGCCGGCGACAGCGGCTCGGGGCCCATCGCCTTCAGTGAGGGGTACTCGTCGGCCTGACCTGCGAGCGCCAGGTCCATGAAGCCGAATCGCCGGGGATCGTTGAACACCACGCGCTGACCGGACGACATCACGAACTCGACGTGATCGTGGGCATCCGCTTCGCGCGAGCGATCGCCGATCGCCATGACGTGGAACCAGCCCGACATGCCGAGGTGCATGATCAGCGTCTCGCCAGACGACAGTGACACCACCAGGTATTTCCCCCGGCGCCTGACCCGCGACACGGTGATGCCGCGCAAGCGGTCCGCAAAGCGCTCGGGAAACGGGATCCTCAGGTCGGGACGATTGACGATGACGCGTCGGAAGCGGGCGCCTTGCATGGCCGGCTCGAGCATGCGGCGGACGGCTTCGACCTCGGGGAGTTCAGGCACGGGGACATCGTAGCCCGTTCAGCAGCAGCGCAAATCCCACACTCCTGAACTCCTCCTCTCCTGTTCTTACTGGATGGTCTCGCCGGCGAGCGGGGGCACGGTCTTTGGCGAGAGCCGGTTCTTGCTCGCCAGCTCGTAGCCGTTTGCAATCTTCAGGAGCGTCGCATCGCTGAACGGCCGTCCCATGATCTCCAACGCGAGGGGCAGGCCTTCGGCGTCCCATCCCGCCGGCACCACGATCGCCGGCATCCCTGCGGTTGACACCAGGTTGTTATCCCTCAGCCCATCGTCCGAGGCGCCGACAGCGGGCGCGCCGAGCGACTTCATGGGATAGACGAGTGCCGCCACGCCATAACGATCCATCAACGCGACCAGTTGCTGCCGCATCATCTTCTGGTTGAGCAGTCGTGCCTGGTACTCGCCGTTGGTGTTGAGCTCGCCGGCCTTCATGGTGTCGTTGAAGCGCGCTTCGAGGACGCCGCCCTTGAGCCACTTGCCGCTGTTGAACAGCTCAGCGAATGACTGAACCGGCCGCGCCGGTCCACGGCGCTTCAGGTAACTGTCGAACGTCGAACGCAGTTCGTAGCTGTTGACGCGCAGTGACGGCATCAATCCCACGAGGTCAGTGCCGGTCGAGAGACCGTCGATGACGATGGCGCCGTTGGCGGTGAGCAGGGCGAGTTGCTTCTCGATGATGGCGTTGCCGGCGGCGGCTTCCTGGTCCTTGCGGAACATGTCTCGCAGCACGCCGACGCGGACGCCGCGCAGGCTGTTGGCCGGCAGCGCCGTGAGGTCGGCCACCGGTTGCTCGAGGCTTTCGGACGTTGCGAGGTCGTCCGCATCGAAGCCACGAATCGCGCTCAGGACCACCGCCGCATCGGCCGTCGTCTTGGCGTGCACGCCGACACGGTCTTGCGTAAACGAGATCGGGAGCACGCCGGCGCGACTCACCAGTCCGCGTGACGGCACCACGCCGATCAGCGCGTTGTTCGATGCCGGGCTGCGCACCGAGACGCCGGTTTCGGTGCCGAGGCCGACGGTGGCAAAGCTGGCGGCGATCGCCACGCCCGTTCCGCCGCTCGATCCGCCAGGATTCTTCGCCAGGTTGTACGGATTCAGAATCTGCCCGCCGACGGTGCTGAAACCGCGCACCGACTGCGCCATTTCATCCATGTTGGCCTTGGCGATGATGATGGCGCCGGCCTGGCGCAGCTTCTCGATCACCGTCGCGTCGAGCGCGGGCCGGTTGCCCGCAAACACCTCGTTGCCGCCGGTGGTGGGCATGTCGGCGGTATCGATGTTGTCTTTCACCACCATTGGGATGCCGTGGAGTGGTCCGCGCCGACCCTTGGCCCTGCGCTCGGCATCCATCTCGCGCGCAATCTCCACCGCGCGCGGGTTGATGGTGATGATCGCGTTCAGCCGCGGGCCCTTCTTGTCGTAGGCGTCGATGCGCTTGAGATACAGGCCAACCAATCCTTCGTAGGTCAGCTTGCCGGCATCCACCGCCGCCTGGATGTCGGCGATGCTCGCCGTCGTCAGTTCAAACGACCGCGCCTGTGCGCGTGGCGTCGCGAGCGATAAGACAAAGAGGGCAAGGATGAGGGCAAATCGGCTGGAACGCATGCGCAATGCTACCGCGGCCCCGCTCCAGACCGCGCGTCAGAAATAGCCGGGTCGTCGTCCGACCGCCACATTCGACGGCTCCGCGGCATCTACGCCGATCAGCGCACGCTCGTTGTCGAGGTCTTCGAGCGCTTCCTGCCAGTCAAACTGGGGCACGTGCAACCCGGGCACAGCCACTCCAGCACTCCAGCACCCCAGCGTCTTGCCGGCATGCGACGAACCTTGTGCTACTGATGAACAGTGATACCCTCGGCCGGTTACTGGAGGTGTCGATGGACGAGAATCAAGATCAGGCGAAGGGAAAAATCCCTGCCGAAGCCGTGGACCTGTACACACGCTACATTCATGGCGAGGTCGGTCGCCGCGAGTTTCTGAAGGGAATCAATCGGTTTGCGGTCGCCGGCCTGACGGCCACCGCCATCGTCGAAGCGCTGATGCCGAACTACGCCCTGGGGCAGCAGGTTCGCAAGGATGACGAGCGGATCACGGCCAGCTACGAGACCATCCCTTCACCCAATGGCAACGGGCAGATTCGCGGCTATTTCGTCCGGCCGTTCAGCCAGACCACGCGGAGCGAAAAGCCCACCAGGCTGCCGGCGGTGCTCGTGATCCACGAGAATCGCGGTCTCAATCCGCACACCGAAGACGTGGCGCGCCGGTTTGCGCTGGAGAACTTCATTGCCTTTGCCCCCGACGCGCTGACGTCGCTTGGCGGATACCCGAGCGACGACTTCAAGGGCGGCCAACTGTTCGGCAAGATCGATCGCCCGAAGATGACGCAGGACTTCGTGGCCTCCGCCCAGTGGCTCAAGAATCACGCGCTCGGCAATGGCAAGGTCTGCGCGACCGGCTTCTGCTTCGGTGGAGGCATGTCCAACACGCTGGCGACGATCCTGGGCGCCGACTTGGCTGCAGCCGCACCGTTTTATGGCGGCGCGCCACCGCCGGAAGAGGTGGCGAAGATCAAGGCGGCCATCCTCGTGCATCACGGCTCGCTCGACGCGGGCCTCGTGAAGGCATATCCGGCGTATGAAGCGGAATTGAAGAAGAACAACATCCCCTACGAGGGCCACATCTGGCCCAATTCGGTTCACGGCTTCTTCAACGACGCCACTCCGGAGCGCTACAACAAGGAGACGGCGACGCAGGCCTGGGCCCGGACCATCGCGTGGTTCAATCAATACGCGCGGCAGGCGTCGTAGGGCTAGGCCAAGCTTGATGTTCGAGTCGCGAAGGGTACCCGACGCATCCGGGTACCCGTCGCATCAAACACCGCATTGGCCACCGCCGCCAGCATCGGCTTCACCATCGTCTCGCCGGCCCCGTAGTGCTGCAGGTCAGGGCGAGTCGGGTTCGGGTCGCCGTTCACGATCACCACGTCAATCCGCTCCGGCGTGTCCTCGTGCCGCAGCGTCGGGCTCGTCATCCAGTCCATGCTGGTGACCTTCTCGGCGTCGAACTTCACCTCTTCATGCAGCGCGCGGCTGAGGCCGTAGAGCGTGCCGGCTTCGACGACGCGGATCAGCGCCTCGGGGTTGATCACCAGGCCGCAGTCGTGGGCCACGACGATGCGCTTGGCCCAGATGCGGCCGGTCTGCTTGTTGACCTCCACCTCGACGATGACGGCGACGACGGTTTGGCTGCGGAAGGCGTAGGCGATGCCGCGGCCGGTGAGAATGTCAGCCGGGGCTGAAGCCCCGGCTCTCCGAACGAAGGGGGAGGGTCTGGTATCCCAGCCGAACTTCTCGGCCGCTGCCTTGATACACGCGATCGAGCGGGCGCGTTTGAAGCCGCTGTCTTCCTGCGTATTCGCCTGCAGCATCCGCAGGCGGAACTCCACCGGATCAGCCTTCGCCTTGTGCGCGAGCTCGTCGATGAACGACTCGAGCGCGAACTGCACTTGCGGACCATCGGGGTCGCGCAGGTTGCCCGTGCGAAGCGGCGTCTCGAACGGCATGGGCAACGGCACCACGCGCGTCGTCTGGCGGCGATTGGGGATGGCATACATGTCCGACGGCAACGATGCCCGGCCCTGCGAGATGGGACTCTTGCGCGTGCCCATCAGCTGCGAGATGAGCACCGTCTCGTGCTCGTTGTAGCCCAGGTGATTGTGATCCGCCGCGCACGCGTCGTAGTGCAGCGCGACGACGTTGCCGGCCGCGTCGAGGCCGCCGCGCATCTTGAAGGCATAGGCCGGACCCTTGGTGTCCCACGCCGTTTCTTCCTGGCGCATCCACTGCACCCTCACCGGCCGGCCGATCTCCTTCGCAATATACGCCGCCTCAAACCCCGCATCGTCCGCCGCCGTGCGGCCGTAGCCCTGCGGCCCGTCCATCCAGATCACGCGGACCCGGTCGCGCGGCATGCCCAGGAACTCCGCCACGCCGTTGCGCATGCCATACGACTTCATGTCGTTGGTATAGATGGTCATCTGCCCGTTCGACGGATCCGCCATGGCATGCGCAGGACCAATCGAAGTGTGACCCTGGAACGGGACGTCGTACTCCGCCTCGATCACCGACGCGGCACCGGCGAAGGCCGCATCCACGTTGCCCGTCTCAATCGGCTTGCCGGTGGATGATGGCGTGGCCGTGCGCATGTAGGTGAAGAGGTTCTCGGAGGTAGGGAAGGGCGCGGTTGCCGGCTTCTTCCACTCCACCTTGAGCTGCCGCGCCGCGCGAACGGCGTTCTCCTCGCGCTCGAACACCACGGCGACGTAGTTGCCCTTGCTGACGACCTTCACGAAGCCAGGGATGCTGCGGATAGACGCTTCGTCGATACTCACCAGCGTCGCGCCCGCGACCGGCGGCTTGACGTTGCGCGCGTGGACCATGCCCGGCAGCTTTACGTCCACCGCCCACTTCACGGTGCCATCCACCTTGCCGGGGATGTCGTAACGCTGCGGCGACTTGCCCACGTTCTTCATGTCGCGCACCGACTTCAACGGCGCAATGCCGGTGGTCGCATCGGTATTCCGGCCGGTCAGCGTGACGTTGAAGCGCTTGCCGCCGATCAGATCGCCGTAGCTGAGGGACCCGACACCAGTCGTATTGTCCTCGGTGACCGAGACAATGCCGTCACTGACGGAGAGACGCGAGACCGGAACGCCGAGCTCCTTGGCCGCCAGATCGAGCAGCACGCGACGTGCTTCAGCGGCCACCCGTCGCATGGGATAGCCGTCGGTCTGCAGCGCGTCGGAGCCACCGGATCCACCTTGATCAACGGTGTTGTGCGTGCTGCCCATCACGCAACTGGTCTTGTCGAAGGCAATGTCGAGCTCGTCGC
>CAMBHC010000137.1 GCA_945866285.1 Candidatus Sulfopaludibacter sp. SbA3
CGATAATTCGAAGGACCAGACCTACTTCCTGTTTTCGCTGACGCAGCCGCAACTGGCGCGGGCCGCCTTTCCGGTCGGCCATCTCGATAAGGACACGGTGCGCGCCCACGCGCACCGGCTGAAGCTTCGCGTCGCGTCAAAGCCCGACAGCCAGGAGATCTGCTTCGTGCCCGACGGCGACTACGCCGCATTCGTGGAGCGCAAGGCGCCCGAGGCGCTGCGCGCCGGCACCGTCGTCGACGGCGACGGCCGCGTGCTGGGCATGCACGGCGGCGTGCATCGCTTTACGATCGGCCAGCGCAAGGGCCTGGGCCTGTCCACGAGCGAGCCGTTGTATGTGCTGGAGATCAAGCCGGACACGGCACAGGTGGTGGTGGGATCGAAGGATGCCCTGGGCCGCACGCGGCTGGCGGCATCAACGGTGAACTGGGTCAGCGGAATCGCGCCGTCAGAGTGGCTCCCGATCACCGCGCAGATCCGTCATCGCCACGCGGCGGCACCGGCGCGCGTGCGCGCCACAGACGAAGGGCGTGTCGAACTCGAGTTCGACACGCCCCAGACAGCGGTGACACCGGGCCAGGCGGTCGTCTTCTATCACGGAGACGAGGTCCTCGGCGGCGGCTGGATTGACTGAGCTACGCGTGGGCCGTCGTGGCCTCGTGCAGCGTTCCTGACAAGAAGCGTTCGGCATCGATTGCCGCCATGCATCCCGACCCGGCGGCGGTGACCGCCTGGCGGTAGATGTGATCCTGCACGTCACCGGCAGCAAACACACCGGACACGCTCGTGCGTGAGCCATCGTGGGTCTTCAGGTAGCCGTTGTCGTGCAGCGCGAGCTGTCCCTTGAACAACGCCGTGTTCGGCACGTGGCCAATACCGATGAAGACGCCATCGACGGCTAATTCGCTGCCGGCGCCGGTCACGGTATTCTTGAGGACCAGTGACGTGACCTCACCCTTGTCGAGGTCCTTGATGTCGACCACCTCGGTGTTCCAGATGAACGAGATGTTCGGCATCGACATGGCCTTGTCCTGCATCACTTTCGAAGCGCGCAGGCTGTCGCGGCGATGGACCACGGTCACGGTCGTCGCCAGTTTTGACAGGTAGATCGCTTCTTCCATGGCGGTGTCGCCGCCACCGATGACGGCCACCGGACGGCCCTTGAAGAAGAACCCGTCACAGGTCGCGCACGTGGACACGCCGCGGCCCGAGAGCTTCTTGTCGACGCCGAGGTCCAGCCACTTGGCCGACGCACCGGTCGCAACAATCAACGTCTGCGCGAGGTACTGCGTCTTGCCCATCGCGACCGTGAACGGCCGCTGCGACAGGTCCACGGACGAGACGTCGCCCTGGATGATCTCGGCGCCGAAGCGCTCGGCCTGGGCCCGCAGTTCGGTCATGAGGTCAGGCCCCATGATGCCGTCGCGATAGCCGGGCCAGTTCTCGACCATGGTGGTCAGCATCAGCTGACCACCGGCCTCGATGCCTTCAATCACGAGGGGCTTCAGGTTGGCGCGCGCGGCATAGAGCGCCGCGGTTAGTCCGGCCGGGCCGGACCCGATGATGATGACTTGGCGCTCGCTCACAGATGCTTGTCGATCATCTTCGCGAGATCGTCCTTGTTGGCCAGGCCGACCACGGTTTCCTTGAGCTCGCCATCCTTGAACAACAGCAGCGTCGGAATCCCGCGCACCATGAACTTGCTGGGCGTCATTGGATTCGCATCAATGTCGACCTTGGCCACGGTGGCGCGGCCGCTGTATTCATCAGCCAGTTGATCGACGATCGGCGCGATGCGCCGGCACGGCGCACACCAGGTCGCCCAGAAATCCACCAGCACCACGCCCTTTTTTACCGACTCGCCAAAATCAGCGTCGGTCAGAGCCTTCACATTCTCGGATGCCATTTACGTCCCTCACTACCCTTTGGATGCCGGAGCCCGGCGCGTGGTACGCGCGGGGCGCAATCGTTCGTATATTTTGACATACTCGGCCGCCGAGCGGTCCCACGAGTAGTCGGCGCGCATGCCATTCTTTTGCAGGCGCGACCAGATTTTCTTGTTGGCAAACGCCGCCAGCGCCTCGTCCAGCGTCCGGAGCATGGCCCCCGGTTCGTATTCAGAAAACAGGAACCCGTTGCCCTGGCCATTCCTGGGGTTGTACGGCCGGACCGTATCGACCAGGCCGCCCACGGCGCGGACGACCGGCACCGTGCCATAGCGGAGGCTGTACATCTGGTTGAGACCACACGGCTCGAAGCGCGACGGCATCAGGAACATGTCGGCGCCCGCTTCGACCAGGTGCGCGCGCTGCTCATCGAAGCCAATGAATGCACTGATGCGGTTGGGCCGCCAGTGCGACAGGCGCCGCCACATGTCCTGGTAGTGAGGCTCGCCGGTGCCCACGATCGTGAACGTGGCGTCGCGCGCGGCCAGCTGTGCCTGCACCGCCGCGATCAAATCCAGGCCCTTTTGATCGACCATTCGCGAC
Organism: Candidatus Sulfopaludibacter sp. SbA3; assembly: GCA_945866285.1. Lineage (GTDB taxonomy): Bacteria > Acidobacteriota > Vicinamibacteria > Vicinamibacterales > UBA2999 > 12-FULL-67-14b. Next base: position 2,490 of record CAMBHC010000137.1, read on the forward strand.
ACCATGCCGACAATCGGCCGCGCCATGCTCTCGTCCGTCACGGCGAGGCCGAAGCATTCGAGCAGTGCGCGCTTCGACGCCGCCTTCGCGTCGAGTCGATCCACATCAAAGGGCTCAGGCAGGAATCGATCGGCGGCCGGATTCCACTCGTCGGGATCGATGCCATTCAGGATGCCGGTCAACCGGCCGTGACGCGCGCGCATCACACCATCAAGACGATACCCGTACTCCGGCCGCTGAATCTCGTCGGCGTAGGTCGGGCTCACCGTGGTGAGGGCGTCGGCGGCGTTGATGCCCGCCTTGAGGAAACTGAGCCGGTCGAAGAACTCGAAGCCGTCGATGGTGAAGTCCTGCCAGCCGAGTCCCAGTAAAGGTACCCAGGTCTTGTCAAAGATGCCTTGATACGCGAGGTTGTGAATGGTCAGGACCGTGCTCGGGTGCTGAGGTGCTGGGGTGCTCGGGTGCTGGAGTGCGCGGGCGTAGATCGGCGTCAGGCCGGCCTGCCAGTCGTGCGCATGCAGGATGTCGAAGGGTCGCGTCTGTTGCGCCGCGAAGTCAACCGCCGCCGCCGACAGGAACGCATAGCGGATCGGATTGTCCGGGTAGTCGACGCCAGCTTCGTAGTAGATGCCGGCACGGTCGTACAGTTCAGGACAATCCAGCAGCAGCACGCGCGCCCCGGGACCGATCTGGTGCTCGAGCAGGCGCGCCTGAAAGCGGTGTCCGGCCACTTCGAGAGCGACGGTGGCCGCCACCGGGCCGTCGGGCGCACCACGATAGCGAGGGGTGATGACCGTGACGTCGTGCCCGAGCCGACCCAACGCCTTGGGCAGAGACGAGACGACATCGGCCAGCCCGCCGGTCTTGGAGAAGGGTTGAGCCTCGGAGGCGACCATCAGAATGCGGAGGCCCTTGGGAGAAGCCGCGACCTTCGCCTTCGCCACTTTCGGGCGCGCCACCTTGGGCTTCGCAGCTTTCGTCGCCATCTTCACCAGTCTATTTCAGCTCCCGACTCCCGACGCCAGGCTCCCGGTTCCCGGTATGATTTAGTCGTGTCAGGCTCATCTCCGAGTAGCGGGCGGACCTTGCCGCGTGATATCGCTGAACTCAAGTCGTTGGCCGAACGCCAGCCCGAGCTGGCGACGGCGGCCGAACTGCAGATTAGCCTGATCGAAACGACCCGCCGGGTCCAGGGCCGGCTCACCACGCCCTGGATCGAGTCCAGCACCGAGACCCTGGCGGCGCGCCTCGCCGCGGGGCAGTCGCTGCTCGAGTTCGATCAAATCCTGTTCGAGTGGAACGACGTGCGGCTGCTGATTCGCCAGGTCGCCGATATCCTGCGACGCTACGATGCCGTGGATGCCGATGGTGTGGTCGCCCTGCACAACGTCGGTCGCGCGGCCGACCTGCCGGAGCGGATGCGCGCCTGGTTCAACGGCACGCCGTCGCCAGATGTCGAAATGCTGGACGAGGTGCTGGTCTGGGCGGCCCGGCCCTACCTGCAACGAACGGCGGAAGTCCTGCAGCAACGCGTGAACTTCGAGGGCTGGCGCCGGCGCACCTGCCCCGCCTGCGCCGCCGAACCCGACTTCGCCGTCATCACCGCGACTGGCGAGCGGTTGCTCGTCTGCGGGCGATGCCTGGTGCGGTGGCCCTTCGCCGCAACCGACTGCCCCTTCTGTGGCAACAGTGACCGCTCCAGCATCACGTCGATGGCCACGGCTGACGGCATCTACCGCGTCGCCATTTGCAACCCGTGCGGCCGCTACATCAAGGCGTTGGACGGCAGGAAATCTCCCCGCCCACTGCTACCGTATGCTGACCCAATTGTGACGCTGCCGCTGGACGCGGCGGTGATGCGGAGACAGGGTAAATAACGAAGAACGAATTGAGAAGAACGAAGAAGAACGAAGAAGAACGACGGTTCGCTATTCTAAATTCGTTATTCCTTATTCGTTATTCTCGTGATTCTGCTGTTGCTGTGCCTCGCCGTCGATGACCGACTTGGCGCGCGTGCTCATCCAGTTGAACAAGTGACGCGTCTCCCAGAAGCGGCTGGCGTTGGACTTGGCGCCAAGCACGACTACCGCGACCTGCTGCCCCGTTTGTGGCAACCGCAGCAGCGTCGCCAGGCAGTAACCCGAGCGGCTGATAAACCCGGTCTTGCCGCCAACGACGTCGATGTCGCCGGTGCGAACAATCTGGTTGGTGCTGCGGGCGGTGATGGTGGTCTTGCCGGAGTGGGTCGTGTACGACGTCTGGCGCATGATGCCGCCAACACGCTCGTCGGCCGCGGCATGGGCAATCAGGCGAGCCAGGTCGTAGGCCGATGACACGTTCTCGGCGAGCAGTCCCGAGGGATCGGCATAACGAGTGTTCGCCAGGCCGAGCTCCGTGGCTTTCTCGTTCATCTTGGTGATGAAGCCCTCCGACCCATACGGAGAAATGCGCGCCAGGGCCCGGGCCGCCGCGTTGTCTGAGCCAACCAGCAACAGGTTCAGCAGGTCATCGGCGGTGAGCTTGAAGCCGGTGCGCAGGTACGTGGTCGAGGCGCGCGACACATCGCTGCGCTGCACGGTGACCGGCGTGCTCATCGGCGCGCCGCTCTCGAGAAACACCAGCGCGGTCATCACCTTGGTGATGCTCGCCATCGACCGCTGATCCTGCGCGTGATTTTCCCAGAGCACTTCACCGGTGGTCGGGTCGTAGACGATCGCGGCTTCGGCCCGCACGTCGGGCACTTCGCGGCCGAACTCGTCCACGCGGAAGCGCGGCGTCTGCACGTCGCGCATCTCGCGCGCGCGAGCGGCGGCGCGGGCGTTCGCCAACTGAGCGCGACGCGCGCGAGCGCTGGTCGCCGAATACGTTGACTTCTTCGCGGTCGATCGCACCGGAGCTTTCACACCCGGCTTGGCCTGCTTACTCGTCTTACTCGTCGTGCTCTTCGCCGGCGCCTTCGCGGCGCTGGCCGGCACTGGTATAACGACCATCGCCGTGGCAACAATCGCCAGGGACACAGCCAGTTTCGCGACGCAGGTTAGCTTCGCCATGAGTAAGTTGCGGTGATTGTAGTCACACTATCCCCAAGAATCAATAGGGTTTATGGCTCCCTGAGTTAAGCTAACTCGTCATGGAACGTCCGGCTGCAACCGAGTACCGCGCCCTCAGGGATACCATCGCCTCCCGTGGGAGCCTCCGGCCCGTCCTTGCCTTAGTCGGCGTCGGCCTGTGGGCCGTGATCCTCACCGCCGTGCTGGTGTGGATTCCGTACCCGGTGGCAGCCGTCATTCCGCTGCTCGTGCTGGTCGCAACCTTCGAGGTAATCAGGCCTTTACACTTCGGCGCAGAGCGGATTGGACGCTATCTGCAGGTGTTCTACGAAGAGGACGGCCTGCCCGAGCGGCCTCTTTCCAACACACCGTCGTGGGAACGGGTGGCGATGAGGTGGAGTGCCGTCCCAGGTGCAGGTGGCCACCCGCTCTTCGTCCCTGTCTTCTTCTTGGCCACGCTCGCGAACACCCTGCCGGTATTGCTCGCGCAGCCGACCGCGACGCCCATCGAGATGACAGCGCTCGGCGTGCCGCACGCCGCATTCATGATCTGGCTGCTCCATGCGGACCGCGCCATGCGCGCCCAACGTGCGGCCGAACTCGAACAGTTCCGGGCTCTATGGCTGGGCGAGCGCGGCCGCCAATAGCGACGCGCGCGGCGAACCCATCCAGAATTTCGTGCGACCAACGCCTCGCCCCTACCCCCAGCCATACCTGATCCAAATTCACGGATTGCAAATACTTGCAAAGGCCCAGCCCCGGGGCTACCATTTCGATCCAATTGGCGTTTGCGACCTAAACTCGCGTTGTATTTGGTTGGAGGACGAATGACTAGGCTGAACAGGCTGACAGTGTTCTGCCTGTGCGTGACGCTGCTTTCACTAGCAGCTCCCACTTTCGCACAGGAATTTCGAGGCCGAATCAACGGCGTGGTGACCGACAACACTGGCGCGATCTTGCCCGGTGTGACGGTCACGGCCAGTAGCCCGGCGATGATTCAGCCGCAGGTACAGGTCACGGGTGCTGACGGCAGCTACCGCTTCCTGGCCCTCAACCCTGGCCTCTACCAGATCGAGTTCGACCTGACGGGTTTCCAGAAGGTTGACCGCAAGGAGGTGCGCGTCGTCATCAACCAGACCCTGACGATTGACCAGCAGTTGAACATCGCGACCCTGCAGGAAACCGTCACGGTAACCGGCGCCTCCCCTGTCGTGGACACGTCGACGACGGCCATGGGCACCAACTTCACCAAGGAACTGCTCACGGAAATCCCGAACGCGCGCGACATCTGGGCCGCCATGGGCCAGGCGCCCGGCATCCAGATGACCGCGTACGACGTCGGCGGCTCGAACACCGG
>CAMBHC010000138.1 GCA_945866285.1 Candidatus Sulfopaludibacter sp. SbA3
TGGTTGCGGCCTATGCCGACGGCTCCGACACCGAAACCGCCATTCGCAAGGCGCTCGGCGTCGACATCGAGGCGTTGCAGAAGTCCTTCGACGCCTTCCTCGAGACCCGCTACGCCGGCCTGCGTCGTGCGCTCGCCGTGCCTCAGGGCTTGAACCCCGAATTGCCAGCGGACCAGCTCAAGGTTATTGCGACGGCGAACCCCGGCAGCTTCCCGGCGCAGATGGCGCTCGGCGAAGCGTTGATGGAGGGCAATCCCGACGGCGCGATTGCCGCCTTCGAGCGTGCCGTCACGCTCGTGCCGAATGTGACGGGTGACGACAGTCCGTACGTGCTGATGGCGGCAGTCGCGGTCAAGAAGGGCGACAAGGCGCGCGCGGCCTCGGCGCTTGAAACCATGACCGCGATGAGCAACACCGACCTCGCCTCGGCACGACTGCTCACCACGCTGCTGGACCCCGCGCGGGATCGCAGCCGGCTGCAGGCCGCGCTGAAGAGCGTGACCGCCGTGGATCCCTTTGATGGTGCGGCACATGCCACCCTCGGCCGCATCGATCTCGAGGCCAGGAAACTGGACGATGCCATCCGAAGCTTCCGCGTCGCGCTGGCCGCCAAGCCGCTCGATCGCGCGAGCGCGCATGCCGACCTGGCCGAGGCGCTGGCCGAAGCGGGCCAGCGTGACGAGGCGAAGAAGGAAGCCCTGGCGGCACTTGAGATCGCTCCCACCTTCACACGGGCGCAAGACCTGTTGCTCAAGCTGGCGCAAGGCAGTCGCTGATGCGCCAGCCTCGTTGGGTCGCGGCCATCTCGTTGCTCGTGGCACTGGTGTGGCTGGCTTCCGAGGTGAGTGCGCAGATTCCGGCCGTTGGCGGCGACAAGTTCCAGGGCTTGAAGTGGACCTTCGCGCGGATCAAGTACGGCTCGTACGAAGGCGAGGGCAACGGCAACGGTCGGAATTCCCAGTTGGCCTACTGGGATGAGCCCTGGGCGATCGACGCGCCCGCGGCCGAGCAGAACCTGTCACGCCGCATCAAATCGGTCACCGCCATAGAGGTGGGCGAACCGCAGGTGCTCACCCTCGAAGACGAGAGGCTCTTTCAGTATCCGTGGCTCTACATCGTGGAACCCAGCAACCTGGTGTTGAGCGAGAAGGAAGTCACGATTCTGCGCGAGTTCCTGCTGCGCGGCGGCACGCTGACGATGGACGACTTTCATGGTCCGTACGAGTGGGATCTGACGGTTCGGCAGTTGCAGCGCGTGTTCCCGGATCGGCAGATTGTCGAGATCGCGCCGCCGCATCCTATCTACACTTGTTTCTATCGCCTCGAGAAGTATCCGCAGATCCCCGGCCTCGGCTCGTTCCTGAGCGGCCGCACCTGGGAGAAGGGCGGTTTCGTTGCGCGGCTACGCGGCATTCTGGACGACGCCGGCCGGCCCATGGTGTTGATCAATTGGAACACCGACATGGGCGATGGCGTGGAGTGGTCGAACGCGCAGGAGTACCCGGGCTACATCAAGTGGACGGCGCAGGCCTACCAGATGCTCATCAACGAAGTGATCTATACGCTGACACACTGAGGTTTCATGAATCGCACGACGGACGTGGCAGTGGAAGGCCTGGCCGAGCGGGTCGCCGGCAGCCGGCAGAAGATCCTGACCGAACTGCGCAAGGTGATCGTCGGACAGGATGACGTGGTTGACGAAGTGTTGATGGCGCTGTTCTGCGGCGGCCATTGCCTGATCACCGGCGTACCCGGCCTGGCTAAGACGCTGCTAGTCAAGACGCTCGCGCAGATCCTGGACCTGAAGTTCAAGCGCATCCAGTTCACGCCCGACCTGATGCCGGCCGACATTACCGGCACCGAAGTGCTGGACGAAGAGGGCGGGCATCGCTCCCTGCGCTTTGTCCACGGTCCGATCTTCGCGCAGATCATCCTGGCCGACGAGATCAACCGGACGCCGCCAAAGACGCAAGCGGCGCTGCTCGAGGCCATGCAGGAGTATCACGTCACCGCGGCCGGCCGGACCTACCAGCTCGAGCGGCCGTTCTTCGTGCTCGCGACCCAGAACCCGATCGAACTTGAAGGCACGTATCCACTGCCCGAGGCGCAACTCGACCGCTTCCTGTTCAACGTCGTCATGACCTACCTGTCGGAAGACGACGAGGTGCAGGTCGTGACCGATACCACCAGTACCAAGCGCGCCGAGCCGTCGAAGGTGCTCGATGGCGCGGAGATTCTCGCCATCCAGGATTGTGTGCGGCAAGTCCTGGTCGCCGAGGAGGTCGTGCGCTACGCGGTGCGGCTGGCTGACAGCTCACGGCCCGGGCGCGGCGCGAAGCTCGAGTTCATCGACAAGTGGGTGAAGTGGGGCGCGGGCTTGCGCGCGTCGCACGCGCTGGTGATTGGCGCCAAGGCGCGGGCGTTGTTGCATGGCCGGGTGCATGTCTCGGTCAAGGACATCCAGGCGCTGGCCAAGCCGATTCTGCGCCACCGCGTGCTGCCGAACTTCTACGCCGAGGCCGAGGGCATCACGCCCGACCGCATTGTCGATCAGTTGCTCGATGCGGTCCCGGTGCCTGCCAGCGGACTGTAAGCCATGGCTGGCGAGGCACGGTACCTCGACCCGGCGATCGTCGCGCGACTCGGCACGATCGACCTGAAGGCGCGGACCATCGTTGAGGGCTTCCTGACCGGGCTGCATCGCAGTCCCTACAAGGGATTCAGCGTCGAGTTCGCGGAGTATCGGCAGTACCTGCCTGGCGATGACCTGGCCACGCTCGACTGGAAGGTCTACGCGCGGTCCGATCGGCACTTCGTCAAGAAGTACGAAGAGGAAACCAACCTCACCTGCCACCTGCTGCTCGATGTCAGCGGGTCGATGGGCTACGGCTCTGGGCCGATCACGAAATTGCAGTACGGCTCGTATCTGAGCGGCGCGCTCGCCTACCTGATGAATCGGCAGCGCGACGCCTTCGGCCTGATCGCCTTCGACGATCGCATTGCTTCCCTGGTGCCGGCGAGCGCCCGCACGGGACACCTGCGCGCCGTGTTGCTGGCGCTCGAGCGGTTGAAGATCGGCGCCGGCACGAATGTCGCCAAGCCACTGCGTGACCTGGCCGCCGCCGTGCGCAAGCGCGGCCTGGTGGTCCTGGTGTCGGACCTGTTGGACGACCCGCAATCCGTGCTCGACGGCCTCAAGCACTTCCGCTACCGGGGCACCGATGTCGTGGTGTTTCATGTCATCGACCCCTACGAGCTGACGTTTCCGTTCGAGCGGTCGGCCCGCTTTCGCGACATCGAGACGGCGCAGGAGGTCATGGCGGTGCCGAGCACGGTGCGCCAGGACTATGTCGACCGGATGCAGGCGCGGATCGCGCACTACAAACGGGAACTCGGCCTGGCCGGTATCGACTACTGCCTGCTCGATACCTCGCAGCCGCTTGAACTGGGGCTGATGGCGTACCTGATGACCCGCCGGCGCGTGCTGTGATGTTTGGCGTCTCGTTTCTCTCCCCACTGTTCCTGATCGGCGCGCTGGCCGCGGCGGTGCCGATCCTGTTGCACCTGTTCCACCGCAAGACCGACGTCGTGATCGACTTTCCCGCAGTCAGCTTGCTGACGAAGGCGCCAGTACAGCACCATCGCCGCCGGCAACTGCGCGAGCTGATCTTGTTGGTGTTGCGGGTTGCCGCGCTGGTGTTGCTTGCGGTCTCGTTTGCGCGACCGTATGTGGCGGGTGCCGCCGCGCCGGCCTCGGCACCGGTGACGGTGGTGGCGCTCGACACGTCGATGAGCCTGTCGGCGCCAGGTCAGTTTGCCCAGGCGCAACGGGCGGCGTCGCAAGCCGTTGAGTCGGCGCCGGCATCGGATGCGGTGGCCTTAATCACGTTCTCGGACGTGGCGACGGTGGTCGTGCCACCCACCTCGGATCGCAGGACGGTGCTGTCGGCCGTATCAGCCGCGGCGGTTGGCGCCGGCGGAACGCGCTATCGCACAGCCTTGGCGAGCGCGAGCGAAGTGATCGGCGCGCGCGACGCCCGCGTCGTCATCATCACTGACCTGCAGCAGACCGGGTGGGAGGCCAATGACGAAGGGGGGCTCCCCGATGGCGTGGACCTGCGGGCCGTCGCCGTCGCGGGACCGGTGAGCAATCTCGCCGTCACCTCCGCCGCGCATCGCGACCGGATCGTGGTGGCCACCATCCAGAACTACGGTTCGGACCAGGCGCAGACGCCCGTGACGTTGATGGTGGAGGGCGAACCGGTGGCCCAGGCGACGGCGACGATCGCGCCGTTCGCGGCGATGGATGTCGAGCTGCGTGGCGGGCTGGGCGATGCGGGCACGGCGCAAGTCGTCATCGACGACCAGGCCGGCTATCAGCCAGACAACGTGCGGTTCCTGGCCCTCGACCCGCCACCAGCGGTGCCGATCGCGGTCGTCGTCGCTGATCCCACCGGTGCGGTTGGTGGCATCTACCTTGAGCGCGCACTGGCCGTGGCCGACGAGGGCCGCGAGTTCGCAGTCACCGTCGCTGATGGCCGCGTGCTGTCGAAGTGGACGGCGGCGGAGATGGCGCGTCAGGCAGCGGTCATGATCCTGGGAACGCGCACGCTCGATCGGAGCGGTCGCGAACGGCTGAAAGGCTACCTGGCGGGCGGCGGGCAAGTGCTGCTGACGTTGGGACCCGACGTGGATCCGGGTACGTTGAGCGACGTCATCGGAACCGATCTCGGTGTGGCGCCTGCAGTCATCCGCGCGACCGACGCCACGCTGGTCGCGACCGACAGCCGTCATCCCATTTTTCGCCCATTCCTGCTCCCGTCGGGCGCGCTCGGTGACGTCCAGGTGGACCAGCACCGGCGTCTCAAGGACCAGGATGGCCGCACGGTGCTCGCGCGGCTGACGGGTGGCGATGCGGCGTTGACCGAGCAGACGGTAGGGCAGGGGCGGTTACTGGTGTTTACCTCGGACCTCGACAACCAGTGGAGCCGCTTTCCGTTGCATCCGTCGTTTGTCCCGTTTGCCGTCGAAACCGCGCGTTACCTCACGCAGGGCCGGCAGCAGCGACAGGACTTCACGCTGCCAGACGTGCCGGCCGGGGTCCCGGCCGCCCCCGGCATTATCCGGTCGGGCGCGGGCGCGGCGGCGCGGCCGATTGTCGTGAACGTGGACGTGCGCGAGTCACGTCCGGCGGCGACGAGTGTTGACGAGTTCACGAAGGACATCACGCGCACCCATCGATCGGACGATCGCCAGGTCGCAGATGTCGCGCGTGACGCGGAGGACCGGCAGCGCTGGTGGCAGGTGGGCCTGCTCGTGATGCTGGTCGCGCTGGCCGGTGAGGCCCTGGTGGGACGCCGTGCCGCCTAAGTTAGGATTGAGGCCATCCACACCATGAGCGACCGGTTCGCCGAGCTTCGAGCCCTTCTCGCGGATGTCAGGGCGCGGTGGACGCGCCGTGCGTTGCTGCGCGCGTGGACGCTTGGCGCCGCGACGGCGGCCGCCATGCTGCTGGTCGGGTTGCTCGCGGTCTGGCTGGTCGCCCGCGAAGGCGTCCCGCTCGTGCTGGTGGTAGTCGCGGCCGTGGCCGTGGCCATCATCTCGCTGGTGTTCGCCCTGCTGCCACTACGTCAGCCGCCAACTGACAGGCAGATGGCGCGATTCATCGAAGAACAGGCCGGCGGCCTGGACGATGTTCTGGTGACGGCCGTGGAGAAGGGCAGCGCGGGACCGTCGCCGATGAACGAGCTGCTGGTGGCCCACGCGATCAAGGCCGCTCGCGCCCTGCAGTTCGACGCCCTCATCGGTCCTGACACCCTGAAGCGAGCCTTGGTGAGTGCCGCACTCGGCAGCCTGGCGCTCGTCGTGTCGGCCGGATTATTCGCGCCGTCGGCGGGCCGCGCCACCGATGTCGTCGGCGCGTATTTGTTCCCCAAGCGCTACGTCATCGCGGTGGCGCCCGGTTCCGTCAAGGTGCGCGCCGGTCAACCGCTGACCGTGGTCGCGCGCATTCCCGGCATCGACGGCGGCCTGACACCCGACATTACCGTGGGCTCCGGCGAGGCGGCGCGCTCGGCCACCATGACTCCCGCGGCCGCAGCGGGTGAGTTCACGATCACACTGAACAATATCGAGTCGTCGTTCCCGTACCAGATTTCCCTCGGGTCCGCGCAGTCGGCGCGGTTCCAGGTGGACGTGATCCGCCCGGTGCGCGTGGCGCGAGTGGACGTTCGCTATGAGTATCCGGTGGGCGTCGGGCTGCCGGACCAGACCGAGCAGGACACCGGCGACATCTACGCGCCGGCAGACACGACCGCGCACCTCACCATTACCCTCGACAAGGCGATCAAGCAGGGGCGGATCACGCTGTCTGACGGCACCAGCGTGGCGCTGGCCGGCAACGACAAGGTGGTGTCGGCCGCGCTGAAGGTCGCGAAGGACGGCTCGTATCGGATCGCGCTCAACGACATCGATGACCTGGCGAACGAGGGCACTGAGTATTTCATCCGCATGCTGAACGACCGGCCACCCGACGTGCGCATTCTGCGCCCGGCCGGCGACAAGCACGTCTCGCCGCTCGAAGAGGTGGCCATCGAGGCGCGCGCCGACGACGACTACGGGGTGCAGTCACTGGAACTGGTAGTCAAGACCGCGGGTGGCAAGGAAACGGTGGTGCCGCTCGGTCAGCCGGTCAGCGGTTCGGTGGCGACCGGCGCGCACACGGTGTATCTCGAAGACCTGCATGTCACGCCAGGTGATTTCGTCACCTACTACGCCCGAGCGCGTGATGTCGGGCGTGGACGTCGCGGCACCGAGGCGCGCAGCGACATCTTCTTCCTGGAAGTGAAGCCGTACGAAGAGGAGTTCACCGCATCGGAAAGCCAGA
>CAMBHC010000139.1 GCA_945866285.1 Candidatus Sulfopaludibacter sp. SbA3
TGGTCGCTTCTTCGTTGATCAGCGTGCCGTAGTTGTCGGGCAAGGTGCGGATGAAGTGGTCGGCTTGCGCGGCCTTCGCAGCCTCTACCATTTCCACTTCTGTGGCGCCGTCACGGCCATAGGCGATGTTCTCGCGGATAGTGCCTGAGAACAGCCACGTGTCTTGCAGCACCATGCCGAACATGCGGCGCAGGCCACCACGACTGAGGTCGCGAATGTCGATGCCATCGACGCGAATGGCGCCGGCGTTGACGTCGTAGAACCGCATCAGCAGGTTGACCAGCGTCGTCTTGCCCGCGCCGGTGTGGCCGACGATCGCCACCATCTGGCCTGCCGGGACGTCGAGCACCATGTCTTTGATCAGCGGGACGTCGGGCTGGTAGCTGAACGCCACCTGATCGAACTGGACCTCGCCACGAGGCGCAGACCGCGCGGTGGCCGGGGATTCCGCCGGCTCTTCGGGTTCATCCAGCAACTCGAACACGCGCTCGGCCGAGGCGATGGTCAACTGGATGGTGTTGGCGATGGTGCTCAACTGCGTGATCGGCATCGAGAACTGACGGCTGTACTGGATCAAGGCCTGCACGTCGCCGATGGCAATGGCCCGCTGGATCACCAGGAAGCCGCCAATCACGGCCACCGCCACGTAGCCCAGGTTGCCGACGAACATCATGACCGGGAACATCACGCCGGTCGCGAACTGGGCGCGCCAGGCGCCGTCGTAGTACTTCTCGTTGAGCGCGTTGAAGGTCGCCACCGACGGCGCTTCGTGGCCGTAGGCCGTGACAATGGCGTGGCCCGAGTACATCTCGGCGACGTGACCGTTCAGTTCGCCAAGCGCCTGCTGCTGCCGCACGAAGAACCCCTGCGATCGCTTCGCCACCTTGGCGACAATGAACACGCTCAACGGCAGCGTCAGCACCACCACGATGGTCAGGACCCAGCTGATGGTCAGCATCATGATGATGATGCCGATGACCGACAGCAGCGACGAGATGAGCTGGGTCAGGTTCTGCTGCAGGGTGCTGCTGATGTTGTCGAGGTCGTTGACGGCCCGGCTCAGAATCTCGCCGTGGGTCCTGGCATCGAAAAACCGGAGCGGCAGCCGGCTGAACTTGGCCTCGACCTCCTGGCGCAGGGCGTAGACCGTCTTCTGCGCCGCATCGGACATCAGGTATTGCTGCAGGTAGCCGAAGGCGGCGCTGACGATGTACAGCGCCATCAGCGTCGAGAGCATGCGGCCGACATAGCCGAAGTCGATGCCGGCATTCGACACGCCGAGCGCGCGGCCGAGGTAACCCTCGAAGATCTTCGTCGTCGCCAGGCCGAGCATCTTCGGGCCGATCACGCTGAACAGCGTGGCCATGATGCCGGCCACCAGGACGACCACCATCGCGGTCCGGTGCGGCGCGAGATAGCCGGCCAGCCGCCGCAGCGTGCCCTTGAAGTCCCGCGCCTTCTGCACCGGCATCCCGAAGCCGCCCATGGGCCCGCGGCCGAACATGGTGGCCGCCGCGGCCGGAGGCCGCAGGGTCGTCCGCTCGGCGCTCATGCCGCGTCTCCCAGCGACGCCTGCGACTCGGCGATCTCGCGATAGACCTCGCACGAGCGCAGCAGTTCGGCGTGTGTGCCCATGCCTGCCACCCGGCCCTCGTCCAGCACCACGATGCGATCGGCGTTCATCACAGTACCGATCCGCTGCGACACGATGAAGACGGTGGCCGCGGTGAGGTCGGCCCGCAGCGCCGCGCGCAGCCGGGCATCGGTGGCAAAGTCGAGCGCCGAGAAGCTGTCGTCGAAGACGTAGATTCCGGCGCGCCGCACCAACGCGCGGGCAATCGCCAGCCGCTGCTTCTGGCCGCCCGACAGATTGGTGCCGCCCTGCGACACCGGTGAGTCGTAACCGTCGGCCGTCTGGTCGATGAACTCCGCCGCCTGCGCCACCGCCGCGGCATGCCGCATCTCATCGTCGGTCGCCGGGTCGGGGCCAAAGCGGATGTTGCTGGCGATGGTGCCCGAGAACAGCACCGCCTTCTGCGGCACGAACCCGATCCTGGCACGCAAGTCCGCCAGGCTCAGTTCGCGGACGTCGACACCGTCCACCAGCACCCGGCCCTGGTGGACATCGTAAAAGCGTGGAATCAGGCCGGCGAGGGTCGACTTGCCGGAGCCGGTGCCGCCAATGATCGCCGTCACCTCGCCGGGGTGGGCGGTGAACGACACGCCCGTCAACGCCGGCTCCTCGGCGCCTGGATACTGGAACGTCACGTCCTGGAACTCGACCAGGCCCCGGGCGGCGCCCGCGGTGCGCGGCTGCGCCGGGTCGACCACATCCGGGACCACGTCGAGCACCGCGTTGATGCGCGCGGCCGAGGCGGCGGCGCGCGGCAGCATCACAAACACGGCCGTCACCATGAACACGGCGAACAGGATCTGGATCGCGTACTGGAGGGAGGCCATCATGGCGCCGACCTGCATCTGGCCGGCCTCGATGCGCACGGCGCCAAACCAGATGATCAGCACACTGGTCAGGTTCATCATGAAGAACATCGCCGGCATCAGCAGCGCCACCAGCCGGTTGACCGATATGGCCGTGCCGGTGACGGCACGATTGGCCTCGTCGAAGCGGCCGCTCTGGTGCGCACCGCGATCGAAGGCGCGAATCACACGCACCCCGCTCAGCCCTTCGTCGATTACCAGGTTCAGCTGATCGATCTGGACCTGCATCTTCTGGAACAGCGGCACCGCCTTCCACATGATCACGAAGAAGACCACCGCAAGCACCGGGATGATGGCAATCAGCACCCGCGCCAGCCGCGTGTCCTGCGACAGCGACAGCACCACCCCGCCAATCGCCATCATCGGCGCCGAGATGGCCATGCCGAGCACCATCAACAGCACCTGCTGCACCTGCGTGGTGTCGTTGGTGGTGCGCGTAATCAGCGACGCCGTGCTGAAGTGATCGAACTGGTGCACCGAGAAGTGCGACACCCGGTCGAAGACACGCTCGCGGACCATCCGGCCAAAGCCGGTGGCGACCTTCGACGCAAAGAAACTGCCGGCCACCGCGCAGAGGTTGCCGAGGACGGCCACCACCAACATCACGCCACCAACTTCGAGGATCCGCTGCCGATCACCAGGCACGATGCCGTGGTCGACCATGTCGGCCATCAGGCGCGGGAGGTAGAGATTGGCCACCGATTGCGCCAGGGCCAGCACGGTGACAATCGCCACCGACCCGCGGAGCGGTTTAAGAAGGGCGAACAGCTTAAGCATGGAAGGTCACAAGCATAAGCCAGCCCTACTGTCTGACGACGTGGTTAGCGGGGAATCGTGGTGTTCGGACCAGCCCGCAGGTACTGCGCCGGCCACCCGATCTCCTGCCCCAGTTCGCGGGCCGCGCGTAGCGGGAAATATGGGTCGCGCAGCAGTTCGCGCGCGAGCAAGACCGCATCGGCCTGACCGCTCGAGACGATGTGCTCCGCCTGTGACGGCTCGGTAATGAGGCCGACCGCGCCGGTGAGGATGCCGGCGTCCCGCCGAATCCTCTCGGCAAACGGCACCTGGTAGCCGGGGCCGACCGGAATCTTCGCCTGCGCGGCGTTGCCGCCGGTCGAACAGTCGATGAAATCGACGCCAAGCAGCTTCAGATGCCGCGCGAGTTCTACCGATTGCTCGATGTCCCACCCACCCTCGACCCAATCAGTGGCGGAGATACGCACGAAGAGCGGCGCCGCCTCCGGCCAGACTCGACGGACGGCCTGGACGACTTCACGCAGGAGCCGCGTTCGGTTCTCGAACGAGCCGCCGTAGTGATCCTGGCGTTGGTTGCTGAGCGGCGACAGGAACTCGTGCAGTAGATAACCGTGCGCGGCGTGGAGTTCGATGACGCGAAACCCAGCCTGGTGCGCGCGGCGGGCGGCATCCACAAACGCATTGGTCACCCGCGCGATGCCGTCCAGCGTCAGTGCCTGCGGCATCGGGTAATTGTCAGCAAAGGCCACGGCACTGGGCGCCAGCACATCGGGCCATCCACCATTGGCGACCGGAACCGCGCCGTTTCCGCTCCAGGGGCGATAGGTGCTCGCCTTGCGTCCCGCGTGCGCCAGTTGCATGCCCGCGACACTACCCTGCTCGTGGATGAAGCGGACGATGCGCGACAGGAAGTCGATGTGATCGTCTTTCCAGATGCCCAGGTCCTGCGGACTGATGCGGCCCTCGGCAGACACCGCCGTCGCCTCGGTTAACACCAGGCCGGCGCCGCCGACCGCCCGGCTGCCCAGGTGCACCAGGTGCCAGTCATTGGCGAAGCCATCGTCACTCGAGTACTCGCACATCGGCGAGACGAACACGCGATTGGCAAAGATTTGACGGCGGATCGTCAGCGGATCGAACAGGTGTGACATGTCTTTAGAACAATAGCGTGTAGTCGGCGCAGTTCACCGGCACGTCCGGATGCGCCAGCTTCGCGCCAATCGCCGCGCTCAATCCATAGGCCATGCCCTTGGCCTTCGGCGTGACGGCGACGGGCAGGTTCCACTCGTCGAGCCAGCGGCGGATGCGCGTCGCGTTCGTGTTGTCCACACCGAGGCCAATCAACACGAGCGGATGTTCAGCGCTCGCGAGTCGCGCTCGGATGTCGGCTGCCGCAGGGCCACCGTCAGTCCCAGGCCACCCCAACTTGGGAATGCCTCCCCCTGTTGGTGCTGAAGCGGGTTTAAAGGCCGCGCAATGCCGGCATCTGCCAGCGCCTTCGCTACCACCGCCGCCGTAATCATGTGGCATTGAAAAGCGGGACAGGAGACCAGGAGTCCAAGTGAAATATTCTCTTGATCTCCTGTCCCCTGCCTGACTCCTGAACTCGTGTCCTACTTCGCCGCGAAGCAGTAGAAGTAGCCCTCGCCCCCGGTGGGACGCAGGTGCTCGAGGCCGCAGCCCTTCGACGGGTGCGCCGAATGCCACGACGTTGGGTTGGCGCCGCCGCCCTGGCGGTCGAAGTGGCCAACCGTCGCGCTCGAATCCCCGGCCGAACTCGTCCAGTTGTTGCAGGTCGCACCCGACCCGGTGCCATCAAGGTTGGTGCCGGTCAGGATGTCGTGCTGGTTCGGCGTGTCGCCACGGCCCTTCACGACGTCACCCTTCTCGGTCAGCGAGTTCTCTTTCGACAACTTGTTGCTATCGCTGTGCAGGTCGGCGACGTTGGCCGCCACCTGCACGCCCTTGGCGTTGAACCACGGGCCCGCGCCAATGCGGTCCTTGGCGTTCACCGCCGGCTGGCCGTTCGCCGCGGTCGCACTCAGGTAGGCGCGCCACTCACGGTTACCGGCACCGGCCGACTTGGCCAGCGCCGAGCAATGCGCATCGGCGCCGGCGAGACCACCAAGGTCAGCGCCCTTGCCGGGGCCCACGCTGGTGATGAAGAAGCTCAAGTTACCCTGCGCCGTCACGGCCGGCGCGCTCGGCGCCAGCAGGGCGATTGCCAATCCCAGAACTGCGATTCGTTTCATTGTCTCGTCTCCTCCACAAGCTCCGCCTAAAGGCGGAGGCTACATTAACGTGATGCGGGCAAGGGCCCCACCGGCTTCAATGCCGTCGGCTTCGCACCGGTCGCACCAAGAGCGTCGTACATCGCGGGCACGGCCGCGATCAGGGCGTTGGTGTCGGCGACCAGCTTGACCATATCTTCGCGCAATTCGGCCGCGATGCGCACCTGCTGCGCGGTCGGCAGCGACGTCGACCCCATGATCTGGCCCTTGGTCTGGCCGAGCTGGCCCCGCACGTTGGCCTGCTGACCACCAAAGCCACCGCCCTGCCCCACGCCCAGCCGGCGGCGCAGATCAGCCAGCTTGGTGTTGACGTCGGCCAGCGCCGTCGTGCCGGCTGCCGGCACGTTGGCCGCGGTCTTCACGAGCGCTTCAGCCGCGGTGACCTGCATTGCGATCGTCGTCACGGCCTCGGCCGCGGCATTGGCGACGCGCTGCAGTTCGTGCAGCCCGAGCGCCGTGTCGTGCCAGGTCTTGCGATCGACCTCGGTCATCGGCATGTCCTTGTCGCCGCTGACGCGCACCGTCTTGGTGGCGACGTCCTTGCCATCGACCACCAGGGTCACGCGATACTCGCCAGGCAACACGTTCGGGCCGTTGTTGCCGCCGCCCCCGAAGCCACCCCCACCGCCGCCCGGCTGCTGGCCCGCCAGCGCCGCCAGCGGCTGGTGCCGCAGGTCCCAATAGACGCGGTTGATGCCGGCGCCGCTCGCCGTGCGGACGTCATTGCCGGTGAGCTCGCGGACCTGCGTGCCGGCCGCGTCGCGAATGCGCAGCGCGACGCTCGTCTGCGGCTTCGACAAGTAGAAGCTGATGGGCGCGCCGTAGGTGGGGTTCTTGCCGAAGAACGGCTTGTCGGCAATGAACCCGCGATCGTTGGCCTGGTTGAACTGCATGGCGCCACGCAGGTCGAACAGGTAGGCGTCGGCCTTCATCGTCTCGGCCTGCTGCTGCAGCGGCGTGGCATCGTCAAGGATCCAGATGCTGCGACCGTGCGTGGCGACAATCATGTCGTTGTCGCGCGGGTGGAACACGATCTCGTGGATCGGCACCGTCGGCAGGTTCGACTTGACGCGCAGCCACTTGCCACCGCGATCCGGGCTCACGAACAGGCCGAACTCCGTCCCTGAATACAGAACGCTCGGGTTCTTGGGATCCTCCGTCATCGACGCGACCGTGTGACCCTTCGGCAGGCCCTCACCGATCGAGCGGAAGTTATTGCCGCCGTCAACGCTGGCGTAGACATACGTGCCCATGTCATCGGCACGGTGGTTATCGAAGCTCGCGTAGACGACACTGACGTCATGCGCCGACGGCACC
>CAMBHC010000140.1 GCA_945866285.1 Candidatus Sulfopaludibacter sp. SbA3
GACGGATCCAGGAGCTGGCGCGCGGCGGCATTGGCCGCATCGAGCGTCACCGCCTGGATCAAGGCGGGCAAGCGCGCATCGTAATCCAGGCCCAGGTCGAAGAAGTCGGCGTTGAGGAGGAACGCGGCGATGGCGGCGTTGGTCTCGAGCTGGCGCGGCAGCGACCCCACCAGGTAGCTCTTCGACTCGTCGATCTCCTGCGCGGTAAACCCTGACTGCAGGACGGCGGTCAGCTCAGCGTCGATCGAGGCGATGGCGCGTTCGACGTTGTCGGCCGAGACGCCGGCGCGAATCGTAAACGGTCCTGACCCGAGGCTGGCGTCGAGCGAACTGAAGACGTAGTACGCCATGCCCTGGCGCTCGCGAATGCTGTCGCCCAGGCGGCCGCCAATGGCGTATTGGCCGAGCGCGTTGTTCATGACCGAGAACGCGATGTAGTCCGGGTGCGAGCGGCGGATGCCGACAAAGCCGTACGCCAGGTCGGCCTGGGCCTTGTTCATCATCGGCACGGTCACAAGGCTGCGCTCAGTCGGCGCCATGGCATCGGGCACGAGTGCGGAGTCGGGACCGGACAAACCTGAAGGTTTGTCCCCACGAACGGAGTCGGACCAATCGCCAAACACCTGCGCAATCGACGCGACCGCGGCGTCTTCCTCGACATCGCCAACTACCACGACGGTGACGGCGTCCGGCTGGAAGCCCTTCTGGTAGAAGCGCACCAGATCCTGCCGGCGAATGCCCTCAACGCTGACGACGCTGCCGCGGACTTTTCTGGCATAGGGATGCGACCCATAGAGCGCGCGCTCGAACGCGTCCACGGCCATCGGCGCCGGGTTGTCTGCGTCCTGCCGAATCGAGGTGATCAGATCCGCCCGCCGCGTGTTCACCTCGGCGTCCGGGAATGCCGGGTGGCGGGCGACATCGGCAGCGAGGGTGAGCACGGCGCCAAAATCGCCTGACAGGCACGTGGCGCTGATTGCCATTTGGTGCCGGCCGGTCACGACCGACAGCGAGGCGCCGCGGCCATCAAGGTCGTCGGCGATCACGTCGGCGGGACGCGTCACGGTGCCGCGATCGAGCACGCGCGCGCACAGCGCGGCGGTGCCCTCGCGATCGATCGGGTCGGCGTAGGCGCCCGTGCGCACGCCAATCAGGAGGCTCACCGCCGGCGTCGTGTGATTCGCTTTCACGATCACGGTCACGCCGTTGTCGAGCACGTGCTTTCGAGGTTGGAGTCCGCTCATTGTGGTTCGAACCAGCCAATCGTGCGGTTGGCGGGCGTGAGGTACTTCACCGCAGCGGCGTGCACGGACTCGGGCGTCACGGCCTCGAGCCGGGCCTTGAGGTCGTGATAGTTCCGCCACGATCCGATGGTCTCGAAGTAGCCCAACTGGTGCGCGATGTCGGTGACACTGTCGCCGTCGTAGACGAACCGGGCGCGTAACTGCGCGTTGACCTTGGCGAACTCACCCGCCGTGATGCCGTCGCGCTGCAGGCGATCCACTTCCTTGAGCACCACTTCTTCCACCGCCGTTAGCGATCGGCCCTCGGCCACGCTGACGCTGAGGGAATACAGGTAGGGATGCTCGGTCGGCATCAGGCCGCCGCTCACGCTCGCGGCGAGGCCGCCGTCAACCAGCGCCCGATAGAGACGCGCGCTGCGCTGCGGCCTGGAGACCCCGCCGCCGGACCAGATATTCAGGCCCGCGGCGCCATTGAGCACCGCATCGGCCACCAGCAACGGGAAGAACGCCTCATCCGCAAACGCCGGCGCATGAAACGCCGCCTTCCAGTAGGCGGTCGTGCCTTCCTTGCGCAGCACCACTCGTCGCTCGGCCTGTTGCTCGGGTTCCACCTGGCGCACACGGGAGGGTCGCGATCCGGAGGGGATGCTGCCGAAGTGCGCGGCCACCCGCTTCACCACATCATCGCTATCGACATCACCCACCACGACAATGGTGGCGTTGGAGGGGACGTAGTAGCGGCGATAGTGGCCGTACAGATCTTCGCGACTCATCGTCTGCAGGTCCGACAGCCAGCCGATGGTCGGGTGATGATACGGATGGACCTTGAACGCCGCGGCGGTGACCTCGGTATCAAGCAGCTGCTCGGGGTCGTTCTCGCCGCCCTGCAGCTCCGAAATGATGACGGTCCGCTCGGACTCGCAGTCCGCGGGGTCGTAAAGGCACGCGTCCATCCGCTCGGCCTCGATGAACAGCATCCGGTCCAGCGCGTCCTTCGACGCCGTCTCCAGGTAGGTCGTCTGGTCGATCCAGGTGTAGCCGTTCCAGCTGCCCCCGAACTTCTCGATGATGCCCTTCACCTGGTCCCGGGGAATGTTCCGGGTGCCCTTGAAGTTCATGTGCTCGACCCAGTGGGACACCCCGGTCACCCCGGGGGTCTCGTCCTTCGAGCCGACACGATACCAGCACCACACCGAGGCCAGCGGCGCGGTATGGACCTCCTGCACGAGGACCTTCAATCCGTTATCGAGGACTGTTTCGCGAACCATTTCCCTTCAACAGTACAATAGACAGACAGCCATGGCCGACTGGAAAGACACGTGCAACCTGCCGCGAACGCCCTTCTCCATGAAGGCGAACCTGCAGACGACCGAACCCGAGACCATCGCCCGCTGGGACGAGATGGATCTGTACGGACAGATTCGCCAAGCGCGCAAGGGCGCCAAGAAGTTCCTGTTGCACGATGGGCCGCCGTACGCCAATGGCAACATCCACATCGGCCACGCGCTCAACAAGATTCTCAAGGACCTGGTCGTCAAGTCCCACAACATGATGGGCTTCGACGCGCCCTACATCCCGGGCTGGGACTGCCACGGCCTGCCGATCGAGCTGCGCGTTGACCGCGAGCTGGGACCCAAGAAGCGGCAGATGAGCACGGCGGACTTCCGCCGCGAGTGCCAGGCCTATGCCGCCAAGTATCTCGACATCCAGCGCAACGAGTTCAAGCGTCTCGGCGTGATCGGCGAATGGGCCGAGCCGTACAAGACGATGAACCACCCCTACCAGGCGGCGATCGTCCGCGCGCTCGGCAAGTTCGTCGAGCAGGACATGGTCTACAAGGGCAAGAAGCCGGTGCACTGGTGCACGCATTGCCGCACCGCCCTGGCCGAAGCCGAAGTCGAGTACGAGCCGCACACCTCGCCGTCGATCTACGTCGAGTTCCCGATGGTGGATCCCGACGTTTGGAGAGCGGCGGCTTTAGCCGTCGCTGGCTCAGCGGACGCTAAAGCGTCCGCTCTCCAAGCGATCTCTGTCCTCATTTGGACAACGACGCCGTGGACCATTCCCAGCAACCTCGCGATCGCGTTCCATCCCGAGTTCGAATACGGCCTGTACGACGTCGACGGCAAGGGCGTGATCGTCGCGAAGGACCTGGCGAAGGCTGTTTCAGAGAAGGTCGGCAAGTCGTTCGACAAGCTGGTCGCCACGTTCCCGGGCAGCGTCATGGAGCGCGTGGTCTTCCGTCACCCGCTCTACGCGCGCGATTCGCTGGGCGTGCTCGGCGACTACGTCACGCTCGAAGCCGGCACCGGCGCCGTGCATACGGCACCGGGGCACGGCGCGGACGACTATCACGCCGGCGTGAAATACGGCCTCGAGATCTACGCGCCGCTCGACCCGGGCGGCCACTACAACGAATCAGTCGAGCTATTCGCCGGCCTCAAGGTGTGGGACGCCAATCCCATAGTTGAAGCGGCGCTCAAGGAGCGTGGCCGGCTGTGGGCGCGCGCCGATTTCGAGCACTCGTATCCGCATTGCTGGCGCTGCCACAACCCGGTAATCTTCCTGGCCACCGCCCAGTGGTTCATCTCGATGGACACAAAGCACCTCCGCGAGCGGGCGTTGAAGGCGATCAACGACACCCGCTGGATCCCAGCGTGGGGCCAGGCGCGCATCGAGGGCATGATTGCCAACCGTCCCGACTGGTGCATCTCGCGCCAACGCGTGTGGGGCGTGCCGATCCCGGCGATGGATTGCGTCAAGTGCGGCCAAGCCGTATTGACCAAGGCGTTGGTCGACAAGGCGGCCGGCGTGTTCGACGTCTACGGCGCCGACGCGTGGTACGAGCGGCCGCTCGAAGAGTTCGTGCCTGTGGGCATGGCGTGCACCGAGTGCGGCGGCACCGAGTTCGAGCGCGAAAGCAACATCCTGGACGTGTGGTTCGACTCAGGCTCCAGCCACGAGGCCGTGCTGCCCTTCCGTACCGACCACCAGTGGCCGGCCGATATTTACCTCGAGGGCAGCGACCAGCACCGCGGCTGGTTCCACAGTTCGCTGCTGGTCGGCATCGGCACGCGCGGGCGCGCGCCGTTCAACCAGGTGCTGACGCACGGCTTCGTGATGGACGACCAGGGCCGCAAGATGTCGAAGTCGCTGGGCAACACCGTGGCGCCACAGGACATCATCAAGCAGAGCGGGGCGGAGATCCTGCGCCTGTGGGCGTCGATGGTTGACTACCGCGAAGACATCAAGGTGGGCAAGGAAGTGCTCGCCCGCACGGTGGAGGCGTACCGGAAGATCCGCAACGTCATCCGCGTACTGGTCGCGAACTTGTATGACTTCGATCCCAAGGACGACGTCGTGCCCAAGGCACGCATGCTCGAAGTGGATCGCTGGGCGCTGGCGAAGTATGCCGACGCCGCCGAGCGCATCGTCAAGGCCTACGACCACTACGACTACCCCGGCATCTTCCAGGCGGTGAGCCAGTTGATCACCGTGGACCTGAGCGCGTTCTACATCGACGTGACCAAGGACCGGATGTACACGTTCGGCCCCAAGTCCGAAGCCCGCCGCTCGGGCCAGACGGCGATGTACATCATCGTCGACGGCCTCGCGCGCCTGCTGGCGCCGATCCTGTCGGTGACAATGGACGAGTTGTGGCGCATGCTGCCGGGCGAGCGCGAAGCCTCGGTGCACATGGCGCTGTTCCCGGCGGGACTGGACCAGTGGCAGGATGCGGCGCTCGTCGAGCGCTGGGCCGCGCTCGCCGCGGTGCGCGACCAGGTCAATCTGCAGCTTGAAGAGAAGCGCAAGGACAAGACGATTGCCGCCAACCTGTCGGCCCAGGTCAAGCTGGCAGCCGGCGGCGATGCCGCGGTGGCACTGCACGACTACGCCGACTTCCTGCCGACCCTATTCGGCGTGTCGGCGGTCGAGGTTAGCGCGGCGCCTGTGGAGGCGGGCCTTCAGACCCGCCTGGAGGTCGCGGTCGAACGCGCCACCGGCACCAAGTGCGAGCGTTGCTGGCGCTACGTGGCCGAGGTGAGCCAGGACGGGGACCGGGCCGGCCTCTGCCCGCGCTGCGTCGACGCATTAGCCGAGCCGGTGAGTCTCTAACGTGTTTGCCGCTCGCCGACTCGAACTCTCCGTCGCCCTCGTAGTGGTGATTCTCGATCAGGTCACCAAGGCGCTGGTCCGCCCGGCGCTGGCGTTGCACGAAAGCGCGGTGGTGATTCCGGACTTTCTGGATTTCACCCGCGTGCACAACACCGGCGCGGCGTTCGGCATGCTGAACACGGTGGACTTTCCGTTCAAGGCGGTCGTGCTGTCGCTGGTGGCGCTCGTCGCGCTGGGCGGCGTCGCATGGTACGCTGCTACCGTGCCGCTTGGCGATCGGCTGGCCCGCGTCGGCATTGCCGGCGTGCTGGGTGGCGCCATCGGCAACCTGATCGACCGCGCCACGGCCGGCTACGTGCTCGACTTCGTCGACGCGTACTGGAACGGATGGCACTTCTGGGCTTTTAACGTCGCCGATGCCGCGATCTCGGTCGGCGTGGTGTTCATGATTTTCGACATAGTTGGAGTGGGACGCAGTGCATCCAATCCTGTTTAACGCCGGACCAATCACCATCTACTCGTACGGCGTGCTGCTGGCCGGCGCCTACCTGGCTGGCCTGTGGCTGGCGGTGAGACGCGCGAAGGCCGCCGGCATCGATGGCAACCGGGTCATGGACCTGCTGATCTGGGTGATCATCGCGGCCCTGGTCGGCGCCAAGGCGCTGCTGTTCGTCGTCGACTTCAACCATTTCACGAGCAGTTGGGAAGAGTTCACGACCCTGCTGCGTTCGGGCGGCGTGTTCTACGGCGGCTTGATCGCCGCCATCCTGGTGTGCATCTACCAGCTGCGCAAGCACCGGCTGGCGCTCTGGCCCTCGGCCGACCTGTTCGCTCCGGGCATCGCGCTGGGCTACATGGTTGGTCGCCTCGGCTGCCTCATGGCCGGCTGCTGCTACGGCAAGCCCACCGATGTCGCCTGGGCCATTACGTTCACCGACCCCGCCGCCAACTTCAACGTCGGCACGCCGCTGAACGTCGCCCTGCATCCGACGCAGCTGTACGAGTCGGCCGCGGGCCTGGTCATTCTGGTGGCACTGCTGGTACTCGAGAAGCGGCCGAAGCCGTTTGCGGGCCGCACCTTCTGGAGCTTCGCGTTCCTGTATTCCGTGCTTCGCTTCATCATCGAGTTCTACCGCGGTGACGATCGCGGGCTGGTCCTCGACATGCTGTCGACGTCGCAGTTCATCTCGGTGATCCTCGGTCCGCTCAGCCTGATCATGCTGTGGCACCTGAGCCGAGCCAATCGTCCCGCCGCGCCGGAAATGCACGACACGGCGCACGCCCCGCGCAAACCGCGGTTCTCATGAGTCAAGGCAAAGGCCCGGGCACAAGGGACCGCAGCAAGCCTCGCAAGACCGGCGCCGACAAGAAGGCCGCGGCCGGTGCGGCACGGGCCCTGAAGGCGGCGGCCGCGCCGGCCGCCGCCGCGCAGCCGGTGACATTCACGGCCGAAGAAGACCACCGCGGCGACCGCCTCGATCGCTTTCTGGCCGGTGAGATTCC
>CAMBHC010000141.1 GCA_945866285.1 Candidatus Sulfopaludibacter sp. SbA3
GTTTTTCAAAAAGGGCGAATTCCAGACTGACCCCAATCCACCATTTGGTGAAAATGGGGGTCAGCCCCCCATTTTCACCCATTTTCACCCCCCATTTTCACCATTAGACGCGCCTGCGGCCGACCGGCGGGTCTGAAGACCCGCCTCTCCGCGCGGATACCGCCCGGTGGCCGGCGACGCTGGCGCGCCACAGGCGGTCGGTGCCGACGCTGATGCCGATGCGGCTGTCCCACACCACCAGGGGCGGGGCCAGCCCCTCATCGCGAATCGTCAGGGGCTCGCGCGTAAGTGGCCGCAGATTATCAGCGAGCGTGATGCCCATGGCGCGCGTCAGGTTGCCGGGGCCACGACACAGTTCGTGGCTCGGCACCGCGGTCTTGTCCTTGCGCCAGGGCGCTTGCGCGCGCCGCCGGCGCATCAGCGGCAAGCCTTCCAGTGGTTCGAGGCCGCGAATCAGCACCGCGGACGGGTGGCCCTCCGCCTCAGTGACCGCATTCACCATGTCGTGCAGCCCGTAGTTCAGGTACACGTAGGCAAGGCTCGGCGGACCGTACAAAGGCGCATTGCGGACGGTTCGCCCAGCTGCCGCGTGGCAGGCGGGGTCACCCTCGCCGATGTAGGCTTCCGCCTCGACGATCATGCCGGACGCAAAGCCGTCTGGAGACTGGTAGACGAGAACCTTACCCAGCAGCTCGCGCGCCACGTCGAGCGTGGGGCGGTGATAGAACTCGGCCGGGAGGATCACGGAACCGGTGCGCCGAGCTCTTGCAGGTAGCCGCGGGCCTGGACACGGCGCGACTTATCGGCTGCGGCGTGCTGGATGGTGACGATCGAGCCATCCCTGAGCAGGCGCTCACGCGCGAACGCCACGGCCAAGGCCGTCGCATCGCGCCCCTCAGCCCAGCGGTCAGCCGCAACCGTCTTGACCAGCCCCACCGTCGAGACATCGCCGATGCGCGCCAGCGCTTCGAGTGCCCCACCGGCCAGCGCGCGCCGGCCGTCGGCGCGATGGAACGTGTAGCGCTCGGTGAGCGCCGCCACCGCGGTGACCTCGCGAATGAGTCCCAGCGCATCCATCGCCGCCAGTTGCTCGTACTCGTTCGGCTGATTCAGGAGAGAGAACAATCCATCGGTGAGCCCGGCGGGCAGCGGACGGCGAATCCCAGCAGGATCGAACGAGGCGGCCAGGACGCGTCCAGAGACTCGGGCCCCGGCGAGGCGCGACCGCCGATCGCCCGAACCAATCATCTGCACCAGCGCCTGCCCGGCCGCGGCCAATTCCTCCGGCGATGCCGCTGTCGCCGCGCGACCGGCGAGCATGCCAAATGCATAGGCGGCCGCCACCCGATCGCCACCCGCGGCGACTGACAGCATGGCCAACGGTGTCGCGAACGAACCGGGGCCAACCGGGACGGTCGGCACGACCCCGGCATCGAACCCGGCTTCGAAGCTCTTGCCGGGCAGCTCAATGCCGTGCCGGGCCATGACCTCGCCCAGGGTCGGCTGCGCGTCAGCCGTCGCCGCCAGCATCACCGACAGCGACAGCACGCTCAGCATCCGCATCATGGTGCTCACCTGTGGCCGACAGTCAGGAGCACTTTGTGCGAGGACAGGACTTCCTTGATGTACCGGCCGGTGTGCGATTCCTTCACGTGCGCGACCTGCTCGGGCGTGCCCACGGCCAGCACGCGACCGCCGCTCTCGCCACCCTCGGGGCCAAGGTCGATGATCCAGTCGGCCACCTTGATGACGTCGAGGTTGTGCTCGATCACCACCAGCGTATGTCCGGCTTCCAGCAACTTGCGGAATGCCGCCAGCAACTTGGCGATGTCGTCGAAGTGCAAGCCCGTGGTCGGCTCGTCCAGGATGTAGAGCAGGCGCTCGCCAGTGTGCGATGACAGGTGCGCGGCGATCTTGATGCGCTGCGCCTCGCCGCCAGACAGCGTAGTGGCCGGCTGGCCCAGTCGCAGGTAGCCGAGGCCGATTTCATCGAGCACCTGCATGCGCCGCAGCACCTTCGGGGTGCTGGCAAAGAACGTCAACGCCTCACGCACCGTCAGGTCAAGCACTTGCGTGATGCTCTTGCCGCGATAGTTGACCTCGAGGACCTGCGTCTTGAAGCGGCGGCCGTCGCACTGCTCGCACGGCACAAACACGTCGGCGAGAAACTGCATTTCGACGCGCACTTCGCCCTCGCCCTGGCACGCCTCGCATCGCCCACCCGGGACATTGAACGAGAAGTGACTGGGCGTGAGACCGCGGGCCTTGGCATCCTTGGTCGACGCAAACAACTCGCGGATCGGGTCGAACGCCTTCAGGTAGGTCACCGGATTCGACCGCGGCGTGCGGCCAATCGGCGTTTGGTCCACCAGTACGACGTCACTGACGTACTCGTGACCTTCGAGCCGCGTGTGCGCACCGACCTTGCGATCCCAATCGCCCTTCGCCCGCTTCATCGCCGCATACAGCACGTCATGGACGTGTGTGGACTTGCCCGAGCCACTCACGCCGGTGACGCACGTCAGCGTATTGATCGGGATCTCGATGTCGACGCCCTTCAGGTTGTGCTCGGTCGCGCCCAACAGACGAATGCGCTGCGGACCGCCCTTGCGCCGCGCCGCCGGCACCGGGATGCTGAGCTCGCCGCGCAGGTACTTGGCCGTCAGCGAGCGCGGTTCCACCATCAACTGCTCGAGCGTGCCGGTGAAGATGACACGGCCGCCATGTTCACCCGCGCCGAGGCCCATGTCGACGATGAAGTCGGCGACGCCGATCATGTCGGCGTCGTGCTCCACGACGATCACCGTGTTGCCCTGATCGCGAAGCTGGCGCAGGATGTCGATCAAGCGCTGGTTGTCGCGCGTGTGCAAGCCGATGGACGGTTCGTCCAGCACATACAGCGTCCCGACCAGCGCCGACCCCAACGAGGTCGCCAGGTTGATGCGCTGCGCCTCCCCGCCCGACAACGTCGCCGACAGGCGGTCCAGCGTCAGGTAGTCGAGACCGACGTCGCGCAGGAAGCCGAGGCGCTTCTGGATCTCCTTCAGCACCTTGTCGGCAATCGCCGCTTCCTTCTCGGTGAGCTGCAGTTGCTTGAAGAACTTCTCGGCCTCGCGCACCGTGCGGCTCGACGCGGCGTCGATGGTGACGCCCCCGACCTGCACATCGCGCGCCTCGCGCCGCAGGCGGGCGCCATTGCAGTCGGGGCAGGTCAGGTAGCCGCGATAGCGGCTCAGGAACACGCGCACGTGAACCTTGTATTTCTTCTTCTCGAGCCCACGGAAGAACCCGCGGATGCCTTCGAACTCCCCATCGCCATCGACGACGCACTTCACTTCGTCCGGCGTGAGATCGGCCCACGCCACATCCATCCGCACGCCATTGGTCTTGGTGGCGCGCTTCAGCTCGGCCAGCTGCGAGCGGTAGTGCGGCTTGGTCCACGGCTCGATCGCGCCCTGGTTGATCGACTTGGCCTGGTCGGGCACCACCAGCTCGAGGTCGAGCTCGATGATGTTGCCGAAGCCGTGGCAGGTCGGGCAGGCGCCAAATGGATTGTTGAACGAGAACAGCCGCGGCTGCGGATCCTCATACGGAATGCCGCACGTGCGGCACTCGAAGCGTTCAGAGAACACGTGCCACACCGGCTCGCCGGTCTCCGGTAGTTGCACGGCCCAGGCGGCGCCGCCGCCCTCGGCGTACGCCGTTTCAATCGAATCGGTGATGCGCGTCTGGACGTCGGGCCCGGTCTTAATCCGGTCGACAACGACCCGTAACACCGATGCCTTCTTCAATGCCGATGGCGGGACATCCTCGAAAGTGACCGCCTGGCCATCAAGCAGGAGACGCCCGAAGCCCTTACGGCGGAGGCCCTCGAGCAGCGCCGCCGGGGACGACGAATCGTCGGGGACTGCAAGTGACGCAGGTTCAAGACCTTCCGGCTCGGTGTCCTCGGGGTCCTCCGTGGCCCGACTCGTGTTCATCTGCACGACCGGCAGGTCGAACCCCAGCAGCAGGCGGCTGCCGTCCGGCAAGGCCATCAGTTTCTTCGTGACGACTTCGGCGGTTTCGCGGATGACTTCGAGCCCGCACTTACGGCACATCGTCCGGCCGACGCGCGCGTACAGCAGGCGCATGTAGTCGTGAATCTCGGTGACCGTGCCAACGGTCGAGCGTGGATTGCGGACGCTGTTCTTCTGGCGGATCGCAATCGACGGGCAAATGCCTTCGATGCGGTCAACGTCCGGTTTCTCCATGCGCTCGAGGAACTGGCGCGCGTAGGCCGAGAGCGACTCGACATAGCGGCGCTGCCCTTCGGCGTAGATGGTGTCGAAGGCGAGCGATGACTTGCCGGACCCGCTGACCCCGGTGAAGACGATCAGCTTGCCAGTGGGCAGGGTCAGATCGACATTCTTGAGGTTGTGCGTACGCGCACCGCGGATGATGAGTGAGGCGGTTTCGGAGGCGGACGGCATGGTCAATTTGGGTGCGGGCCTACAGTCACGAATTTGTGCGCGCCAGTAACCTTCAATATTACACTACGGCGCCATGACGAAAGCCGCTCAGTGTGCCGGTGTCCTGATTCTCGCCGGGGTCTTCTCTGTTTCAGCCTCGCTTTCCGCCCAAACACCGGAGTTCAGGGCTGAAGGCCCCATGGCGGTCTCGGCCTCGTCGTACCCGTTCGGCGCGGCCGACCACACGCGGACGCCGTCCGACTTGAAGGCAGTTGGCTACGTCGAGGAGGAGTTCCTGTTCAGCGGCGTCGCTAACGTCTACGACTGGCCCGCCCCCGGTCCGGCCGTGGTCCGCACGGCTGGCGCGCCGTATACCACCCGCGTGCTCGTGCGCCGCCCCGCCGACCGCGTCACATTCAGCGGCACGGTCGTGGTGGAGATGCTGAACCCGTCGAACCTGTTCGACCTCAATATTGGCTGGGCCGTGTCGAATGCCCAGTTCGTCCGCAACGGCGACGCGTGGGTGGGCATCACCGCCAAGCCGGTGGCCATCGCGTCGCTGAAGGCGTTCAACGCGACGCGCTACGGCGCCTTGTCGTGGGCCAATCCGCTGGAGGCCAACGACCCTGAGAACTGCGACACCGTCGCCCGCGACAGCGACCGCGCCACCGAGAACGGGCTGGTGTGGGACATCAATCGCCATGTCGGCCAGTGGCTGCGCGGCCGCGGGGCGAACAACCCGTTCACCTACGGCACGACGACGGGCGTGCATCCGGTGTCGCGGCTGTACGCGTGGGGATACTCACAAACCGGCGGCTACCTGTACACCTACGTCAACGCGATCCATCCCCTGGATGTGAAGCAACTGGGCAAGCCGCTGTTTGATGCCTACCTGATTGCGGTCGCGAGCGGCCCTTCGCCGATCCATCAATGCGCCGCGCCCATTCCGGCCGGGGATCCGCGCCGCGTGATTAGAGACGCCGGCGTTCCCGTGGTGCGGGTGATGAGCCAGTCCGACTACCTGCCGTCGACCGGCGCGCGGTTGCCCGACAGCGATACGGCGCCGAACCTGACGCGCAACTACGAGATTTCCGGGTCAGGCCATGCCACGCCAGATGAACTGACCGACGCGGCCGCCGCCGACGACATCATCAAGGCCGGACGCGCGGTGCCGCCCATGTCGTGCACCGAGGGTCCGCGCAGCCGCTTCCCCAGCCGCATCGCGTTCAACGCCATTCTGCAGAACCTGGATTTGTGGGTGCGCAAGGGCACACCACCACCGAAGGCGGAACAGATCACGGTTGTGGACGGCAAGCCTCTGCTCGACCGTTTCGGCAACGTCACCGGCGGTGTGCGTTCACCGTTCGTCGATGTGCCGATGAGCACGTGGCATGGCAACTCGACGGGCGAATCGTTCTGCCGCATTGCCGGACACGAGAAGCCGTTCGGCGCAGCGCGGCTCGCGGAGTTGTATCCCAAGCCGGGCGACTACGCCAAGGCGGTCGAGGCGAACGTGAAGGCGTTGGTCGCCGCCCGCTTCATCACCGCAGGCGACGGCGACGGGCTTATTGCTGCAGCTCGGCTAGTGAAATCGCGCCCTCGCCGGTGAGCAACCGACGCAAGTAGTCGATTTGCCCGAGGTGATAGCTCAAGTGTCCTTCGAGGTGGATCAGCATCTGCTGCGTCGGCAGCGTCATGCCGCTGTAGAGCTGTGGATACGCGGCCTCGAG
The DNA here is from genome assembly GCA_945866285.1 of Candidatus Sulfopaludibacter sp. SbA3. Taxonomy (GTDB): domain Bacteria; phylum Acidobacteriota; class Vicinamibacteria; order Vicinamibacterales; family UBA2999; genus 12-FULL-67-14b. Next base: position 6,182 of record CAMBHC010000141.1, read on the forward strand.
CTGTTCGGCCGAGAGGCCCGCGATCACCGGTGGAATCTCATCCCGCACCGCCGACAGCCGGGCGACCAGGTCGCTCTTCTCGATCCCTGAATCGCTGAACTCGCGCGGCCGGTCGCGCGTGTAGTCGAGTTGCCCGAGCAGCCGGCCGATGAACTGGCGCAGGTTGCCTTCCAGGTGCAACGCCAGGTTGCCGGCGGAGTTCGTGATGCCGGCGCGCGTCTGCCAGAGGGTCTCGGTATCGGGAAAGGCCTCGAGTTCCTGAACGAGGCGTGTCAGGTCTCGCGTGTAAAGCGCAGCCAGTTCAGCGGAGAGCATCCGCGAATTCTAACCGAACCGCGGGTGATGACGCATTCAGGCCGTTTCTCGTGCGCCCGCGTCCGCCCGTTTCGTCCGCGTCCATCGCTCAGGGTGTCAGTTAGGGTGGCGGGCGGCATTGCCCTCAACGTGGCGCTCGCGACGCACCGCCTGTCGCGCGATCTCGATCTGTTCCACGACACGACCGAGGCCGTGGCTCGATCGTGGGACGCGACCGGCAACTCCTTGAGCACACCGGCTACGCGGTCGTCTCGGTTCGCGAACGTCCGGGGTTCGTGCAGGCCACCGTCTCGCGGGGCCACGACCGTCTGCTCGTTGAATGGGTCCTGCAACCACTGGGATACCTGGCGTGGGCGGGGTG
>CAMBHC010000142.1 GCA_945866285.1 Candidatus Sulfopaludibacter sp. SbA3
GGTGATGGCCATTCGCTCGATGTCTTCGAGCGCGATGCCGGTGGGGGGAATCCTGACGATGCTCTGGCCGTCGCGACTGCCGCTGCCGGCCTGGGCGAAGTCGCCCAGCCGCAAATCAGTCGAGGTGATGATGCTGGATTCGGCCAGCAGCGCCGCGCGCTCGATCGCGTTCTCCAACTCGCGGATGTTACCGGGCCAGTTGTAGCGCACCAGCAGCTTCTGCGCATCGTTGTCGAGTCCGTCGAGCCGTTTCTTGAGCTCGCTGCTGAAGCGGCGGATGAAGTGCTTGGCGAGCGGCAGGATGTCGTCCTTGCGCTCACGCAGCGGCGGCGTCTCGATCGACACCACGTTCAGGCGATAGTAGAGGTCCTCGCGGAAGTGGCCCGATGCGACCATCGCCGACAGGTCGCGGTTGGTGGCGGCGACCAAGCGCACGTCAACGCGCAGGGTGCGCGTGCCGCCCAGGCGCTCGAACTCGTGCTCCTGCAGCACGCGCAGGATCTTGGCCTGGGTGCTGGTGCTCATGTCGCCGATCTCATCGAGGAACAGCGTGCCGCCGTCGGCCTGTTCGAAGCGGCCAATGCGCTGGCGATCGGCACCCGTGAAGGCGCCCTTCTCGTGGCCGAACAGTTCCGACTCGAGCAGGTTCTCCTGCAGCGCCGCGCAGTTGACCTTGACGAAGTTACGCGCTGCGCGCAGCGAGTTGTGGTGCGTGGCGCCGGCGATCAGCTCCTTGCCGGTGCCCGTTTCGCCACGGATCAACACGGTCGAGTTGCTCTTGGCCACCTTCTTCACCATGGCGAGCACCCGCTGCCGCGATTCGCTGCTGCCGACAATGCGGTCGAAGTCGTAGTTCTCCTGGCGTTCGTTGCGCAGGTAGTCGAGCTCGTTGCGCAGGCGCTTCAGCTCCAGCGCCTTCTCGACCTTCACTTCCATCTCTTCGAGTTCGAACGGCTTCTGCACGTAATCGAAGGCGCCGTGCTTCATCGCCTCGACCGCCGTGGTCACCGAGCCAAAGGCGGTCATCAGGATGACCGAGGTCGTCGGGTGCAGCTGGCGCGTGGTGCGCAGCACATCCAGGCCGTCAGAGCCGCCCATCTTGAGATCACTGACCACCACGTCGAAGTAGCCATCGTGCAGCCGCTCGATGGCCGCATTGCCGTTGCCGGCCTCTTCGACCTCGTGCCCGGCGGTGGTGAGCGACAGCGCCAACCCGCGGCGAAGAGTGTCGTGGTCGTCGGCGACAAGAATGCGAGCCATGTGCTGTGGTCTCCGTTGGTGGCGTTAGTGGTGCGTGGCGTGCTTGTGCGGTTCCACCGGCAACGTGACGCGGAAACGCGTCCCGCGTCCATCAGTGGTGGTCATGTCGATCCGGCCCTCGTGCGCATCGACGATCTTGCGGACGATGGCGAGGCCAAGGCCAGAACCCTGGGCCTTCGTGGTGAAGAACGGGTTGAAGATCTTGTCGGCGACCTCCGGCGTCATGCCGGACCCATCATCAGTGACGTCCACGACCACGGTCGCGACCGGCTGGTGGCCGTCTGGCAGCAGCGCGCCCTCGGCGGCGGTGGTGGCGACGGTGGCGGTAATCACCACGCGGCCGCGGCCCTCGAGCGCTTCGTAGGCGTTGATCAGGAGGTTGGTAAACACCTGGGTAAGTTGGTGCTGGTCGGCGCCAAGCAATGGCAGTTGCGGCGGCAAGGCCATGTCGACCAGGATGCTGCCGCGCGTGGCCTTGCCGTCGGCGAGGACCACGGCGCTGGCGAGCGCGTCGGCGAGTGACGTGCGATCCACTTGCAGGCGCACCGGACGAACAAACGCCAGCACTTCCTGCACGATCGCGTTGGCCATCTTCGCCTCGCTGATGATGTCTTTCACCAGCGCCTGCACGTCGTCGCTTTGCGGCGCCTTGCGGCGCAGCAGGCCGGCGACGACCTCGATCGCCGCGAGCGGGTTCTTGATCTCGTGCGCCATGACCGCGGCCATCTCGCCGACCGCGGCAAGACGGTCGCGCAGGCGCTCGCGCTCTTCCATTTGCTCGACGTGCGTCAGGTCCTTGAAGAACAGCGCCGCGCCGACAGTGGCGCCGGCCTCATCGCGAACCAGTGACAAGGTGTAGCCAATCACCGTGTCCGTGGATGTGAGCCGTAACTCGGCGCGATTGGGCAGGGTGACCATTTCAAATGCGCCACCGAGCACACGAACGATGTCGGGATGTTTTCGGAGGATGTCGGCGAAAGGCTGACCGACCAGGGTCGGGCCCGGCGGCAAGGCGAATAGCCGGCACGCTTCGTCGTTGACCAGCACGACGGCGCCATCACGGGCAATGGCGAGTACGCCATTGCGCATGTTGCCCACCATGTGGCGGAAGAAAACGTCGGTCAGTTGCTGAGGTGTCGCAGCGCGCTTCGGCATTTGCATGGACGCCGGATCGACGAGGAGCAAAGCTCATGCCTCAACCCGAAGGAACCGGGTGACGCTCTAAGTCGTTGCGATTACAGAATTTGGATTATGACCCAGACCGGGCCGAGATGACAGAACTGTAATCGAACTACGAATTCTGCAGGTCGGCGAACTGCTCGGCTTCACCCTGGAGCATTTCCCATTGGCTCAGGAGCTCGCCGACCTCCCACATCAAGACCTGGTGCTGGGCCAGCACGGGCTTTGAGCCTTCGTGGTCGGTGTAGAACTCCGGCGCCGACATCTTCGCTTCGACGTCCTTGATGGCTTTCTCGCGTTCGGCGATTCGCGCTTCGAGGGCGGTGACGCGGTCCCTTAACGCCTTGAACGCTCGCTCGCGCTTGCGCTTATCAACGGTTTCCTTTTTCCGCGCTTCGTAACTGGGCGCGGAAGGGGCAGGTGCCACGGGTGCCATTGGTGCGCTGCTCTTTCCCTTTGGCACACTGGCACTTGTGGCACCCTTGGCACCTTCAAGTGCGGGCCTGGCACCCTGCTCTTTGCTCCAGAGATACGACTCGTAGGTTCCCGGATACAGGATCGCCTTGCCGTTCCCGACCTCCACGATCTTCGTCGCGAGCTTCTCGACGAAGTAGCGATCGTGCGAGACGAAGATTAGCGTGCCGCCGTAGTCGGCGAGCGCCTCGAGCAGCACTTCCTTCGAATCGATGTCGAGGTGATTGGTGGGCTCGTCGAGCAGCAAGGTGTTCGAGGGGCGCAGCAGCATGCGGGCGACGGCCAGGCGCGTGCGTTCGCCGCCCGACAGCACGCCGGCCTTCTTGTAGACATCGTCGCCGCTAAAGAGAAAGCCGCCGAGGATGTTGCGGATGGCGGGCACCATGTGGTTTGGCGAGCCGTCCGACAGCGTTTCGTAGACCGTGAGCGTCGGGTCGAGGCGCGTGGCTTCGTCCTGCGCGAAGTACTGCATCACCACCTGGTGACCTTCGTTGCGTTCGCCCGAGTCGGGGGTTTCTTCGCCCGACAGCATGCGCATCATCGTGGACTTGCCGGCGCCGTTGTGGCCGACCAGCGCGATGCGATCGCCGCGCTCGATGTGCAGGTCGACCTGGTCGAGGACCACGTTGTTCTTTTGGCCAGGCTCCGTGGCGCTGCCATAGGCCTTGCGGACGCCCTTCAGTTCCTGCACCAGGCGGCCGCTCTTGGCCGAGGCGGGAAACTGGAAGTGAATGCGCTTGCGCTCGGGCGGCACCTCGATGCGCACGACCTTCTCGAGCATCTTGATGCGACTTTGCACCTGGGCCGCCTTGGTGGCCTGGTAGCGGAAGCGGTTGATGAAGTCTTCGACCCGCTGCACTTCCTCGTCCTGGCGGCGCTTGGAATCGCGCAGCCGCTCGAGGCGCGCATCACGCTCCTCGAGATACCTGGAGTAGTTGCAGTGGTAGTCGGTAATCGTCCGCAGCGACAGGTCGGCGATGTGCGTGACCACGGCATCGAGGAAATAGCGGTCGTGCGACACCAGGATCACCGAGCGTGGATACGCGACCAGGTATTCTTCCAGCCAGTTGCGGGCGTCGAGGTCGAGGTGGTTGGTGGGCTCGTCCAGCAGCAGCAGGTCCGGCGCGCTCAGCAACAGCTTGGCGAGCGCCAGCCGCATTTGCCAGCCGCCCGACAGGTGATCGGTGAGCTGGTCGTGCATCTCGGGTTCGAAACCCAGTCCGCGCAGTACTGTCGCGACCTTGAGCTCAATCTGGTAGCCGTCGCCGAGGTGGAACTGATCCTGGACGTCGCTGTAGCGATGCAGCAATGCGTCGTGTTCCAGCTCGTTCATCGCCGGATCGCCGAGCCGCGCTTCGAGATCGTGCATCTCGGCCTTGAGGTCCAGCAGCGGCTTCAAGGCGAGGCTGGCTTCGTCGGTGATCGTGCGTCCGCTGTGCGACAGGCCATCCTGCGGCAGGTAGCCGAAGGTGAGGGCGTTCGGTTTCTGGATGACGCCGCCATCGGGCTCGTCGAACCCGGCCAGCATCTTGAGCAGCGTGGTCTTGCCGGCCCCGTTCGGGCCGCACAGGCCGACCCGATCGCGGTCGCCGACCTGCCAGGTCACGTGTTCGAGCAGGGTCTTCTCGCCGAACGATTTGGTTACATCCTGAAGCTGAATCATGAGGAGGGCTTGGGGGCTTGAGGGCTTGAGGACTTGGGGCAGGACCCCAGGACCTCAAGTCCCCAGGACCTTGCGATCTTATTCGCCGAGCGCGCGCGCAGCTGCCGCGAGCACTTGCGGCACGCGGAACGGCTTGGTCAGGTAGCCCGCCACGCCGAGATTGACCGCCTCGATGGCGCTCGACTCGGTGGAGAAGCCCGTGATGATGATCACCGGAATGTCCGCCTGGAGGCGCTTGGCTTCACGGATCAACGTGAGGCCGTCCATCCCCGGCATCTTGAGGTCGGCAATCAGCAGGTCGTAGTGGCCCAGACGCAGGCGCTCGAGGGCCGCGCGGCCATCGGGCGCGGTGTCGACTTCATACTCGGCCAGCGCCAGGGTCTTGGCCAGCAGCTCCCGGATACTCGACTCGTCGTCCGCGACGAGGACGCGCGAACGGCCACCCCGGACCTGCGGCTTGTCAGCCGCGGCCATCTGGGGCATCCGCTCGCCGCCCGGGCGCTGCGTGTCCAACCAGGAGTCGATGTCACGTTTACGGAAGCGCCACTGCCGGCCCACCCGGACCGCGGGGATCTTTCCGGCCTTGATCAGCCGGTATACCGTGCGAAGGTTGACCTGGAGATACTCCAAGACCTCCTCGGTCGTCAGAAAGATTTCGTCGTTTGGAAAATTTACGCCCACTAAGTATCTCTCGAACAAATATCTTACCCTAACAGCGCGGCTTGGCCCCGCCGAAAGCCGCGGCGAAGGCAGCCTTCCGACTTTCGGGGCACCCCCGCCGTCTTAGAGTTATAGCAATTGCGATTGGCCAAATGTCTTGATGGTTGCAACTGACGAGGAGCTCGTCGCCCGGTCCATGGCCGGGGACGCCGAGAGCTTTAACCAGCTGGTTTTGCGCTGGGAACGGCCGATCTATGCCTTGGCGTACCGCGTCATCGGCCGGGATGAGGATGCCCGGGACGTCGCCCAGGAGACCTTCCTTCGGGCCTTCAGGGCCCTGCCCGGGTTCAAGGGTCAGGCGAAATTCTCCTCGTGGCTCTACCGGATCGCCCTGAACCTCTGCCGGGACTGGATTCGCCGAAAAAAGCGGACGCCCGTCGTCCAGATGCCCGAGGACATGGACATCATCGAGATGGCCGCCGACCGCGGGCCGGTTGAGTCCATTGAAGACCTGGTGGCCCGGAACGAAATGAGCCGCATCGTCGCCGAGGGCATGAAGCGGCTGCCAGACGAGCAGCGCACGGCCATTGTCCTGAAGGAGTACCACGGCCTGACGTTTCAGGAGATCGCCGAGTTGCAGGGGTGCCCGCTGAGCACGGTCAAGACGCGGCTCTACCAAGGATTAAGCGTGTTGCGCAAGCACCTGGAGAGCCAGGGCATGACGAGTTTTGCGAGTGGAAGAGCATCATGAGCCTCATGTTCACCTGTGACGACAAGGCCACGCTGGTGGCGTACCTCTACGACGAGATTGATGCGCAGGATCGACAGCGCGTTGACGAACACCTGCGGCAGTGCGCGGCTTGCACCGCCGAAGTGGGTGCTCTCGCGGGGGTGCGCATGGAGCTGACGCAGTGGGCGGCGCCCAACGCCGAATTGGGTTTCACCGTCGTCGCCAAAAAGACTGAGGAAAGCGGGACCAGGGACATCGTGCGCGCCGGCGCGCCACCGCAGGCAGCGGCACCGGTACCGGCCGCGACGGTGCTGCCGCCCACGCAGTGGTGGAACACCGTGCCCGTGTGGGCCCAGGCCGTGGCCGCCATCCTTGTGCTGGCCGTCAGTGCCGCCATTGCCAACGTGCAAGTCAAGTCGGGTCCCGAGGGTTTCGTCGTCTCAACCGGTTGGCTGACGCCGTCGGCCACTCCGGCCGCGGCATCGGTGGTGCCCCCGCAGGCCGGCGACCAGCAGTGGCGGCCTGCGTTGGTCGCGCTCGAACAGCAGTTACGCGATGAAATTCGCGCCAACGAGGAGACCGGAACGGTCCGTGTGGCGTCGACATCAGAAGCGGACAATGCGACGGTGGCTCGGGTGCAAGCGTTGCTCGAAGCCAGCGAGACCAAGCAGAACCGTGAACTGGCGTTCCGCATGACCCAACTGATGGGTGACATCAACGTCCAGCGTCGTGCCGACTTGCTGCGCGTCGAGCAGGCCATTGGCCACACCGGTGTCGAAATGGCGAAGCAGCGTCAGCAATTGAACTACGTCATTCGGGCGTCCACGGTGCCTCAACAGTGAGGCACCGACGGTGCCTCAACAGTGAGGCACCGACGGTGCC
>CAMBHC010000143.1 GCA_945866285.1 Candidatus Sulfopaludibacter sp. SbA3
CCAATACGCCACGCCGGTCGAGCGCTCCAGCGCCAGCTCCTGATCGTTCAGCGGCGTCGTCACCGTGAGGTCCAGCTTCTCCGATGGAATCGCAATGGACCACTCGATGGGGTAGGCGGCGCCGTTCTTCGACTTGAAGGCGGAGCGCCCGGGTGTCAGCGTGAACGCGTTTACGTCGAGGTGCTTCGTCTTGCCATCAGTGCCCACCAGCGTGCCACTCGATCGCGTGTCCCTGCTCCCATCGTCCCGCCGCAACTGATAGAGCATCAGCTCGCGGCCGTCGGACAGTTGAATCGACAGCCAGTCCCACCCGCGCTGGCCGGGTTCGAGAAAGCTGGTGCCGAACTCGTGGTCCATCCAACTGTCGCCGGTGACCTCGAAGCGCTCGCCATCCACGGTGATCGAGCCGCGCGTCGGCATGCGCGTGAGCGAGTAGTAGTGCGACGCGTTGCCCGCCTGCGCGCCTTTCTGGCTGATGCCGCCGATGCCGTGAATGGCCGGCGCCTTGCCCTCGTCCAACGTGAGATCGATGGCGGCCTCTTGACCAGGCGGGACTAAAGTCCCGCCTCTACGCCCACTGGCGGCCTTTAGCACATGCCGGTTGCCGTCGAGCGTCGCGCTCCAGTCATCGTTCCAGACGCGGTACTGGTCGGTGGCTGCACCGGCGAGTCCGGGGCCGCCGCGCGAGAGCTTTTCGGCGTAGCGATAGCGCTTGCCGGACGGATCGCTGATCGCCAGGTGGGTCATGAACAGATCGCGCACCGCCCACTTCGACGGATTTGACGGCGACGGGTCCACGCCGACGCGGAAGAAGGTGACCTGGTAGCCAAAGCGCCGGCCGTCCGCCGCCTTCACGTTGCCGGTGTAGTACCACCACTCGATCTTGTAGTCAGGATGCGAGGCGTGATCGCGCGGGAACGCATATGTGTAGCCGGCGGTCGCTTCCTTCCAGGAGGCTTGGGGGCTTGGGGGCTTGGGGGCCTGGGGACGTGGGGGCCTGGGGGCTTGGGCTCCGAGCACCCCAGCACCAACGCACATCAGCACCCCAGCACCCAAGCACTTGAGCACGTGTTTATTCATCATGCGATAGCACCAATTGGGCGGCGCGGCGGGCCGGGTAGATACCGGCCACGGCCGTCGCGACGATCACGGCGATCGACGATTGAATCAGGAACGCCGTTGGCAGGTGAAACTGAATCGTCCAGCCGAAGCTCTGCACGTTGATCACGTAGATCAACACCAGCGACAGGGCAAAGCCCATCACCAGGCCAATGCCCTGGCTGACGGCGCCGATCAGTGCGGCCTCGATGATCACCATCTTGCGCACTTGATTTCGGTCGGCGCCGGTCAACCGCAATAGCGACAGCTCACGCCGTCGCTCGAGCACCAGCGTCAAGAGCGTCCCGGCCACGCCGAGCATGGCGACGACGATGGCGATCAGTTCGAGGGCATAGGTGATGGCGAAGGTGCTGTCGAAAATGCGGAGCACTTCGTTGCGCAAGGTCCGGTTGCTGAAGATGAACACGCGATGCCCCTCGTCCATCGAGGCCAGGATCTCTCCGCGGACCTTCTCCGGATCCGCATCGGCCTTGAGGAACGCCGCCAGGCCGGTCGGCGCCAGGTCGCCGAAATAGCTGCGGAACGTGCCCACGTCCATGATCACGACGCCGCGATCGTTGGAGTAGTCGTAATAGACAGCGGCCACGCTGAAGTCGCGCATGCCCTTGGGCGTCTGCAGAGACAGCGTGTCGCCCTCGCGCTTGTGAAACTTGTTCGAGAACGCCTCGGAGATGACGACCGCATCATGGCCAATCGCCTGGCGAACCGCATCGCGCGCATTCGCCGGGCTCTTGAACAGGAGCGCGCCGCGGTCAAGCACGACGTTGAACGTGCCGGCGCCGAGCACCGTGAGGCGGTTGTGGTAGACCAGGTCGAGGTTGCGGAAGCTGTCGATGGCCTCGACCGACGGATGCCGCTGCACGGCGGCGATGACGTCGGGCGACAGCGTCTGTTCCTGGCCGACGGTCGGCCGGATGCCGGGGCCGACGAACAGGTCCGCCTGCAGCGTCTGTCCGACCCAATACACCACCGTGTCCCGGAAGCTGCCGATCATGATCGCGATGGCGACCATCATCGAGAGGCTCACCGATAGCGCGGCCACTGAAATCGACAGGCGGGGGATGGCCGAAGTGAGATTGGCGTGTGCGAGTAGTCCTTCAACTCCCCGGCGCCGGCGCACGACCAGGCGGCCCGCCCGCGCGAGTCCGTACATGATCGCCGGCACCAGCAGGCCCGCGCCGATCACAATCGCAAACGACGACAGGTATCCGAACAGCGGGCGCCCGTTGATGGGGCCCAGCTGCGCGAGGCCGAAGGCAATCGCCAGCACCGCCAGCGGTGCGATCAACATCGCCGGTCGCAGGCGTTGCCGCATGTCGAGCGTGTCGTGGCCGCGCATGGCGGCGGTGGGCTCGACGCGGCTGGCTTCGAGCGACGGAATGGCGGCAGCCAGCAGCGACAGCGGCAGGCCGATGGCGGCGGCCAGCCACACGTGCCCCCAATTCATGTCCGGCGGTGCCGAGGCGGCGGCAATGTAGATGGTGCTGACCGTGGCCGAGGTCATGCCGACCGCCACGTCGGCCAACAGGCGCGCGAGGCCGAGGCCGAGCACAATGCCGGCGACGGCCAGCACGGCCGCTTCGCCGAGGAACAGGAAGAGAACCTTGCGCCGGGTCAGTCCGAGCGCGCGCAGCGTGCCGATGTCCTGCCGGCGGGCGACCACCGAGATCGTGACGGTGTTGTAGACCAGGAACAACCCGACGATCAGCGCGATCCACGACAGCGCCGTCAGGTTGGTGTGGAACGCCGCGAGCATGGTTTCCACCTGCTCGCTGCGGCGCGATGGCCGTTGCGCCGTCAGTCCCTCGGGCATGCGGGCGGTAATGGCCTCGAGCGAGGCGCGCAGGTCTGCGCCCTCTGGCAGCAGCACGTCGAGCCGATCGACGCGGCCCAGGCGAGCGAAGGCGAGCTGCGCCGCGGCAATGTCCATCAGCACGAAGTTGCCGTCGAGCACCCGCGCCGGGCCTTCGTCCTTCAGCAGCCCGCGGATGATATGCGTGACCACGCGGTCGCCGAACATCATCTGCATCTCGCCACCGAGCACCAGGCCTCGGCGCTTTGCCAGCTTCTCGGTGATCACCACGGATCGTTCGTTGGTCAGGATCTCGAGGAACTTCTGCGACGTGATTTCCTGTTCTTCACCCGCCCGTAGAGGCGCGTCTTTAGACGCGCCTGTCTCTGACCCAAGATCCAACAACTGATAGTCCCTGAACGGCATGTCGCGCAGGATGTCGATGCCCAGCACGCGCACGGCTTCCAGGTCGCGCCCCTGCAGCGAGGTGAGGTCGCCGACGACCAGCGCGGCGTTGCCTTCAATGACCGGACTGGCGATGCCGAATTCGCGCAGCCAGCCGAGCGAGGGCAGCAGCGTTTCGTCCACGCCGCCGGTGCCCACCACTTCGATCGTCGTCTTGCCGGCGACGGTCTCGAGCGCCGTCTCGAATCCGCGCACCGAGCTCGCATTGGTCAGCTGGATCGCGACGACGACGGCAATGCCGAGGGCAACGCCGAGCACGGTGGTGGCCGTCCGGATCTTGTCGGCGACCAGGGGCCGAAGTATGAATTGAGTGAACAGCCTCATCGCGAATCGAACTTGCCGTCCCGCATCCGCAGCACGCGCGTCGCCGCGGCCGCCACATCGGCTGCGTGTGTCGCGAGCAACACCGTGACGCCCATCTCGCGATTGAGTTCGGCGAGCAGCGCCAGCACCTTCGCGCCGTTGTCGGAATCAAGATTGCCCGTCGGCTCGTCCGCCACCAGCAGCGCCGGCTGATGCACCAGCGCGCGCGCGATCGCGGCGCGTTGCATCTCGCCGCCCGACACCTGCTGCGGGAAGTGACCGAGGCGATGCGAAATGCCGACCCGTTCCGCGAGCGCCTTCGCGCGCGCATCTGCCTGGTCGCCCTTCATGCCCGCCAGCAGGCAAGGCAGCGCGATGTTGTCGGCGATGGTCAGCGTCGGCAGCAGGTTGAAGAACTGAAATACAAACCCGACCTGCTCTCGCCGCACGTGCGTGAGGTCGTCGTCTCCCAGCGTGGCGAGGTCGCGGCCGTTGAGCACGATGCGGCCAGACGAGGCGCGGTCCATGGCGCCGCACAGGTGCAGCAGCGTGGACTTGCCGCACCCCGAGGGCCCCATCAGCGCAACGAAGTCGCCCTTGTCGACGGCAAACGACACGCCCGCCAGGGCCGTCACCTTGGTTTCACCGCTGGTATAGGTTTTCTGGAGGTCTTCGGCGACAAGCACTGGCATCTGACTGCCATTATGACGCCCGCGCATTGCTGCAGGGTCCGGTCCCGCTCGTAGAGGCGGGACTTTAGTCCCGCCTGATTCAGACCCGCCTCTCGGCGGTCATCCTCAGCCCCTTGGGCCTCAGCGTGATCCTGGGCTCGGTAGTCGGCGCCGGCTGCTCACCGCGCACGAATCGCCACCGCTGTGCGATGGTGGCGAGCAGCAGGATGGCTTCGGTCCACGCGAAGGCCTCACCGATGCAGACACGCGTGCCGCCGCCGAAGGGGAAGTAGGCGTACTTCGGACGATCGGTTGGCGCCATCCACCGTTCCGGCGTGAAGGCTTCCGGTTCGCTCCACCACCGCGGATCGTGGTGCACCACCCACTGGCTCAGGATCACCAGCGAGTCCTTCTCGACGGTGTGACTGCCGAGGGCATGGTCCTGCAGCACGCGCCGGCCCATGGTCCACGCCGGCGGAAACAGGCGCATCGACTCCGAGATGATCGCCCGCGTCCACTCCAGCTTCGGCACATCGTCCATGGTGGGAATGCGGCCAGCCAGGACCGTGGCCAGTTCTTCGTGCAGCCTGGCCTCGGCTTCCGGTGCCGATCCCAGGAGGTGCCACGTCCACGCCATGGCGTTGGCGGTGGTCTCGTGGCCGGCGAGGAAGATGGTCATGGCTTCATCGCGAATCTGCGTGTCGCCCATCCCGCCCTCGTTGGGGTTCTCGGGATCGCGCGCCGCCAGCAGCATGGCGACCAGGTCCGTACGGAGGGCCGGGACTTCAGTCCCGGCCAAATGCCGCCGCTCCGCAATCACGCGATGGATCACGCGGTCCAGCCGCTCGCGCGCCTTGCGCACCTTGATGAAGATGGGCAGCGGCAGTTTCTGGAGGTGGTTCAGGCCGGGGATGAACGCGTAGGCGAAGTTCGACACCGCGTCGGTCAGCGCCTCGCGCACTTCGTCGGCATCGCCCTGCACGTCGCTGGAGAACATCGTCTCGCCGATGATGCCGAGCGTGAGTCCGCTCATCTCCCTGGTGATGTCGAGCGTGGCGCCGGGTGTGACCTGATCGCGCCAGGCCGTGGCGTGGCGGACAAATGCCTCGGCGAACCCCTGCACGTGCTGGCGATGGAACAGCGGCTGGATCATCCGCCGGTGCTTCAGGTGTTCCTGGCCGGCGGCGGTCAGCAGCCCGTTGCCGAGCAACACCTTGGCGCGCTCGAGCGCGACGCCCTTGGCGAACTTGCCGGCGGACTTCACGAGGATGTCTTCCACCCACTCCGGCCGGCTGACCAGGTAGACCTTCTGCGGACCGAACGAGAAGCCCGCGATGTCGCCGTAGGTGCGGGCGGTGTTGGTGAAGAAGGCGAGCGGGTCCTTGCGGAACGCCCAGAACGCGCCGCCGGGTAGCCAGGTCGAGGGACCGGGCACCCGGGAACGGTCAGGCGCGAAGGACGTGGCCATGATGTGCTGATTCTACGCCGTGTGCCGGCAGCCAATTACCGGCGCGGCTCATGCTGCAAAGGAGACCTGGGTCTCCTTTGCAGCGGTCTCTGTGTCAGGCCAGCGCCTTCCCGTACAACGCCAGCAGGCGGCTCCATGCCTTCTCTGCCGCCGGCTCGTTGTAGACCTGCGTGTCCGGCGGGCACCAGCCATGCGCGGCCTGGTAGACCTCGATCTCCGCGGACAGCTTGGCCTTGTCGAACGTCTCCTTCAATAGGGTCTTGTCGTTCGGCCGTGTCTTGTCGTCAGTCTCGGCGATGGCAATCAGGAACGACGCCTTCGTGGCGGCCGCCAGCACGTGCGGACTGTTCGGGCCGGCCGTGTCGTTGACGAGCCCGCCGCCGTGGAACGACGCGACGGCGCCAATGCGATCGGGCATCGCGGATGCCGTGTGGAACGACATCGGCCCGCCCATGCAGTAGCCCTGCACGCCGACCTTCCGGTTCTTGTTCACCTGCGGCTGCGCGTCGAGCCAGGCGAGCAACGCCTTCGCATCCGACATGTCGGTCGCCGGAGTCATGCCCTGGCGGAACGACATCATCTCCTTGATCGGCGTCGCGCCCGTGGCCGTGGGCTTGCCGACCCGGTAGAACGGGTTGACCACCAGCACGGAATACCCGGAGCTGGCGAGCCGCTTGCCCATGGTCCGCATGGCCGGCCGGAGGCCGAAAATGTCGGGCCAGATCAGCACGGCAGCTCCCGTACCGGACGCGGGATGCACGAAGTAGGCATCGCAGGTGCCATCCGGCGTCTTGATCGTCACGTCCCGCTCACTCGTCGTCTGCGCGTTGGCGAGCTGAGGCAACGCCATGACGGCACCGGCCGCGAGTATCACGCCGAACTGCCGGCGCGTGACCAGGCCTCGGGCCTCGTACTCCGCCACACTCTCTGCAAAATGGTCCTTATCGCACATGTCGGCTCCTCATCGTCCCGGTGGTTACGGTGGACGTGCTTGTACATACACCAGAAGCAGGTTTAGAACA
>CAMBHC010000144.1 GCA_945866285.1 Candidatus Sulfopaludibacter sp. SbA3
GACGATGCGCTCAAAGGGCAGCGCGAAGGGCAGATGCTGCCGTGGGCGGTCCGCGATCTGTCCGATGGCGCCATCGTCGGCAGTACCCGCTACCACGACATCGTGCCGGCGATTGATCGCGTGGAGATCGGCTATACCTGGTACGCGCAGCGCTGCCAGAAGAGCCACGTCAACACGACCTGCAAGCTAATCCTGCTGGCGCATGCCTTCGAAACCCTCGGCTGCGAGGTCGTCGGCCTGCGCACCGACAACTTCAATTTTGTCTCGCAGAAGGCGATTGAGGGCATCGGCGCGAAGAAGGACGGAGTGTTACGCCACCACCAGGCGCGACGCGACGGCACGGTGCGCGACTCGGTGCTGTACAGCATCCTGGCCACCGAATGGCCGGACGTGAAGCGCCACTTGGAGTTGAGGCTGGCGCGCAGGTCCGGCTAAAGCCGGACACCACATCAATGTAGCGTCCGCCTTTAGGCGGACTAGTCGGCGTTCGGATCTTCGAGGTAGGTGTAGCCCTGCAGGGCGTCTTCGTAGAAGCGCAGCAGCCGTCCGGCCTGCTGATCTTCCATGCGATTGGCGTTGACCGCCATTTCCACGTCGCGGCGGAGTTTGCCCATCAGCATTTCGGGATCGAACTCCACGTACTTCAGCACTTCGCGGACGGTGTCGCCCTTGATGATGTGCTCGACCCGCGCGCCTTCGGTGTGGTCAATGCCGCTTTCGCCCAGCGAGATGTGCACGGCATGCGTATCGCCGAACAGGTTGTGCAGGTCGCCCAGGATCTCCTGGTACGCGCCAACCAGGAACACGCCCAGGTAGTACGGCTCACCGTTGAACCGGTGGAGCATGATCGTTTTCTTGACGTCGCGGCGATCGATGAACTGGTCCATCTTTCCGTCGGAGTCGCAGGTGATGTCGCTCAGCACGGCGTGTTCGGTCGGCCGCTCGTTGAGGCGATGGATCGGCATCACCGGGAACAACTGCTTGATGGCCCAGCTATCGGGAATGGACTGGAACAACGAGAAGTTGCAGAAGTACGTGTCGGAGAGCAGTTCCTCGAGCGCCTTCAGCTCTTCCGGCACATCCGGCATTTCCTTGCACAGCTTGTTGATCTTGTCGCAAATTGCCCAGTAGAGGTTCTCGGCGTGCGCGCGCTGTTCCAGCGACAAGTAGCCGCCGCTGAACAGGTTCATCGCCATGTCGAGGGCCTGCTGCGCGTCGTGGTAGGTCTCGGTGGCGTTGCGCCCGGTGACGCCGTGATAGGCCTCGATCAGGTCCACCAGCGGCTGCTCGAACTCTTCTTTCACCTCGGTTGGGATGGTCTCCTCGCCGAAGTTGAGCGTGCCCAGGACGTTGAAGATCAACATGCTGTGGTACGCCGAAATCGCGCGCCCGCTTTCGGAAATGATCGTCGGGTGCTTCACGCTCGCCTCGTCGCACACCGTCTGGATGTGATACACGACGTCGTTGGCGTATTCCTGGAGCGTGTAGTTCATGGACGACTCGAAGTTGGTCTGCGAGCCGTCGTAGTCGACACCGAGACCACCGCCGACGTCCAGGTATTCGAGCCCGGCGCCCTGCTTGGCCAGCTCGCAGTAGACGCGCGCGGCTTCATTGAGGGCGCCCTTGATGATGCGGATGTGCGTGATCTGGCTGCCGAGGTGAAAATGCAGCAGCTTGAGGCAATCGCCCATGCCGCGTTTCTTCAGTTCCTCGAAACCGCGCAGGATTTCCGTGACCGTCAGGCCGAACTTCGAGCGAAAGCCTCCGGATGACTGCCAGCGACCCGAGCCGCGGGCGGCCAGCTTGACGCGCATGCCGATATTGGGGCGCACGCCGACCTTCTCCGCGTACTCGAGCACCATCTCGAGCTCGGTGTACTTCTCGACCACCGGGATGATCTGCCGGCCCATCTTCTGGGCCAGCATCGCCATCTCGATGAATTCGTAATCCTTGAAGCCGTTGCAGATGATCGGCGTGTCGTTGTTGGCCATGGCCGACACCGCCAGCAGTTCCGGTTTGCTGCCGGCTTCGAGCCCGAAGCCGTACGGGGCGCCGAAGTTCAGCACCTCTTCCACCACCTGGCGCTGCTGGTTCACCTTGATCGGGTAGACGCAGATGTACTTGCCCTGGTACTGGTTCTGCGCGATCGCACTCTGGAAGGCGCCGTGGATCTCGCCGAGCCGGTGCTTGAGGATGTCGGTGAAACGGAGCAGGATGGGAACCGCGAGGCCCCGCAGCTGCAGGCGATCGATCAGCCGCTTGAGATCCACGCCGTGCAGCGGGTCCTTGGTCGGGTGGACTTGCAGGTGCCCCTGTTCGCCCACCGAGAAGTAACCCTGGCCCCACCGCGGGACGTCATACAGTTCGGCGGCTTCGGTGGCCGACCAAGGGGTGCTCCCGGGGCTGGTGCCCGCGCTCAGGCTTCCGCCTGCAACTTTGTTCATCTTCTGGATAAACAGAATAAACGGAAAAAACCTGACGGACTCATTTTTTTCGGCCCAGCCCAAAAAATGTGTAGCCTTCTTGGATGTCTGACCGGGTTCCCGCCATCAAGGTGCTGCTGCTGCCGAAAGACACCAACGCGCTCGGCACCATCTTCGGCGGCGTCATCCTCTCCCATATCGACCTCGCGTCGGCCGTCGAGGCGCGCAAGACCGCGCATCACCGCTACGTGACCAAGGCGATGAACGCGGTGGAGTTCCATGCCCCGGTGTTCGTCGGTGACCTGGTGAACTTCTTTACAGAAACGACACGGGTCGGCCGGACGTCGATCACGGTCAAGGTGCTGGTCGAGGCCGAACGCTGGGGCGCCGGCCAGGGCGAGCGCGTCAAGGTGACCGAGGCGGAGGTGGTGCTGGTCGCCGTCGGCGCGGATGGCGCGCCCATCCCGATTCGCGCCGAATGACGGCCGCAGATTCAGCACAGATTGGACTCAGATGATTGCCGCCTACGCGCCCGGATCGGTCTCGAACGTCGCCTGTGGGTTCGACGTGCTGGGCTTCGCCCTGGACCAGCCGGGTGACATCGTCATTGCCGCCCAGAAGGATGGCCCCGGCGTCACCATCGCCGCAATCGAGGGCGATGCGGGCCGTTTGCCGCTGGATCCCGCTCGCAACACGGCCGGCGCCGCGGCGATGGCGCTGCTGGCGCGTCTGGAGACCACCCGTGGTGTGTCACTGACCATCCACAAGGGACTGCCGCTGGCGAGCGGCCTCGGCAGCAGTGGCGCCAGTGCCGTCGCTGCGGTCGTGGCCGTCAACGAACTGCTGGGACGGCCCGCGACCCTTGAGATGCTGCTGTTGTGCGCCATGGCTGGTGAGCAGGCGGGCGGTGCGTGGCATCCCGACAACGTGGCGCCCTCGCTGTATGGTGGATTCATCCTCGCCCGCAGCGCGAACCCGCCCGACATTGTCCGGCTGCCGGTTCCCGAGGGCCTGGCCTGCGCGGTCCTCCATCCGCATCTGGAAGTGCAGACCGGTGCCGCGCGTGCGTTGCTGGGCGATCAGGTGCCGCTGCGCGACGCGGTTCGCCAGTGGGGTAATGTCGGCGCGCTGGTCGCGTCGCTGTTCAATGGCGACCAGGGGTTGCTGTCGCGATCGCTCGAAGACGTGATTGCCGAGCCGAAGCGGGCCGGATTGGTTCCCGGCTTCTATCCTGTGAAAGCCGCCGCGCTGGCGGCGGGTGCGCTGGGATGCAGCTTGTCTGGTTCGGGGCCGTCGGTGTTCGCGCTGGCCAGCTCGCTCGAGGTGGCCCAGCAGATCGGTGAGGCGATGCAGCGCGCGTTCAACGCCGAGAGTGCCGTGGGCGCCGACCTGTGGGTCTCGCTCGTCGGCCGCCAGGGCGCCCGGGTGATCTCGTGATTTGCGTCAGCACGAGAGGGCAGGCGCCGGCGGTGGCGTTTCGCCAGGCCGTGGTGTCGGGGATGGCGCCCGACGGTGGACTCTATGTTCCGGCCACCCTCGAGCGCCGGCCGGCTGATTGGTGGGACGGGCTGAGGCACGCGCCGTTTCAGGACGTCGCCGTGGCAATGGCGCAGGTCCTGCTGGGCGATGAGTTTGACGAAGGCGAGTTGGCCGCGCTGATCCCGGACGCGCTCAACTTCCCGATCCCCATCGTTCGCCTGGACGACGCGTTG
Organism: Candidatus Sulfopaludibacter sp. SbA3; assembly: GCA_945866285.1. Lineage (GTDB taxonomy): Bacteria > Acidobacteriota > Vicinamibacteria > Vicinamibacterales > UBA2999 > 12-FULL-67-14b. The sequence goes on from CAMBHC010000144.1 coordinate 4,136, forward strand.
CAGGCCGTGGAGTTGTTTCACGGCCCGACCTTCGCCTTCAAGGACGTCGGTGCACGTACGCTCGCGCGCCTCCTGTCGCACTTCGAGGCTGCTGACGAGCAGCCACTAACCATCCTGGTGGCGACGAGTGGCGACACCGGCAGTGCGGTCGCACAAGCGTTCTGGGGCGTCCCTCGCACGCGCGTCGTGGTCCTCTATCCAGAGGGCCAGGTCAGCCAGGTGCAAGAGGCCCAGTTCACCACCCTGGGCGGCAACATCACGGCCGTGGCGGTCCGCGGAACATTTGATGACTGCCAGCGCCTGGCGAAAGAGGCGTTCGCCGATGCCGCCCTGCGGCAGCGCGTGCGGCTGACGTCGGCCAACTCCATCAGCCTCGGGCGGTTGGTGCCCCAGATGTTCTACTACGCCTACGCGGCGCTGCAGGCCGGGCCTGAAGCGCGGGTCGTGTTCTCGGTGCCGAGCGGCAACTTCGGCAACCTGGCCGCCGGGGTGATGGCGTGGCGGATGGGGGCTCCCATCAGCGGCTTCGTCGCCGCCACCAACCTCAACGACACGGTGCCCCGGTACCTGGAGACGGGGCACTACGAGCCACGTCCCTCGGTGGCCACGGTCGCCAATGCCATGGACGTCGGCGCCCCAAGTAACTTCGAACGCCTGCAGTGGCTGTTCGGCGGCGATCGTGCCGCAATGCGGGCGATGATTTCGGCCAACGTTCACACGAATGACGACGTCAGGCGTGCCATCGCCGAACTGCACCGCCGGTACGGATACGTCGCCGATCCCCACACGGCGATTGCGTATCTCGGCACCCAGGCACCTCAGCACCCGAGCACTTCAGCACCTCAGCACCTTTTCTTGGCGACGGCCCATCCTGCGAAGTTTGCGGAGGTCGTAGAACCCGCGATTGGCGAGGCCGTGCCCATACCAGGTCCCCTGGCCGAGGCGCTCGCCCGGCCGCGGCTGGTTGAACGCATTGGTCCGACGCATCGGGAGCTCGCGAACTTGTTATGATCGGCGGATGCCTTCGCCAGTAGCGGCGCCTTCGACCCAGGTCCCCACGCGTGAGTCCCTCGATCCCCGGTACACCTGGGATCTAACCTCCATCTTCCCGAGCTGGGAGGCGTGGGATGGGGCGTTTGCCGACCTCGACGCCGGCATCGAAACCTACAAGAAATGCCAAGGCACGCTGGCGCAAGGCGCCGGCCAGCTGCTGCAGTCGCTCAGGGACCGCGATGCGCTCGACCAGTTGAGCTATCGCGTGTGGTACTACCCGGCGCTGCAGTACGACGAAGACCAGCGCAACAACACCATCAACGCCAGGCGCCAGCGCGTGCAGTTATTGTTTGCCAAGTGGCAGCAGGCCATGTCGTGGTTCCAGCCAGAACTGCTGAAGCTGCCCATCGACACGGTGCGTGAGTGGATGGCGGCGTCGCCAGACCTGGCCCTGTATCGCTTCGCGATCGAAGAGGTGTTCCGCCTGCAGGCGCACGTCCTGGACGAGCAGGGCGAGAAACTGCTGTCGCTGTCGGGCCGGCTCGGCGGTGTGCCGAAGGATTCCTACGCGGCCTTGTCCACGGCCGACGCGAAATTTCCGACCATCACGCTGTCGACCGGTGAGTCCGTCGAAGTGAGCTATGGGCAGTATCGCAAGCTGCTGGCGACCTGCCGCTCGCAGGCTGACCGCAAGGCCGCCTATGAAGCGCTGTACGACACCTATGTCGGCAACATCAACACCTACGCGACGCTCTACAACGGTGTCATGCAGGGCGACTGGTTCGAGGCGCGCGCCCGTGGCTACAAGACGACGCTCGACGCGGCGTTGTTCGGCAACGCCATTCCGACCAGCGTGGTCGAGAACCTGATTCGCGAAGCCAAGAACGGGGTCGCGCCGTTTCGCCGGTATCACCAATTGCGCAAGCGCGTGCTCGGCCTCAGTGACTACTACGTCTGTGATGCGTTCGTGCCGCTGGTCGACTCCGACGCGCGCTATGGCTACGACGAGGTGCTCGACTGGATCATCGAGGCGGTCAAGCCGCTCGGCGCCGACTATCAGGCGCGGATGCGCCGTGCGTTTGCCGAGCGCTGGATCGACGTCTACGAGAACCAGGGCAAGCGCAGCGGGGCATATTCGGCGCCGGTCTACGGCGCAAACCCGTACATGCTGCTGAACTACAACGACACGCTCGATGCCGTGTTCACGCTGGCCCACGAATTGGGACACTCGATGCACACCTTGCTCGCGCAGGAGTCGCAGCCGTTTGTCTACTCGAACTACCCCATCTTCGTCGCCGAGGTGCCGTCGACGTTGAACGAAGCGCTGTTGCTGGAGCTGATGCTGGGTCGCGCCAAGACGCGCAACGAGCGGGCGGTGCTCCTGCAGCACGCCATCGACAACATCGTGGGCACGTTCTACAACCAGGTGTTGTTCGCGGACTTCGAGCTCGAGGCGCACCGCCTGGTGGAGACGGACCAGCCGATCACGTCAGAAACCCTCAGCGGGATCTACGCGCGGCTGCTTGGCGAGTACTGGGGCGACGCGCTGTCGCCAGACCCACGCGCGCAGCACACGTGGGCCCGCATTCCGCATTTCTTCCAGTCGCCGTACTACGTCTATCAATATGCCACCTGCTTCGCCTCGACCGCGAAGATCATGGAAGAGATTGGCGGCGCCAGCGATGCGAC
>CAMBHC010000145.1 GCA_945866285.1 Candidatus Sulfopaludibacter sp. SbA3
AGCGTTACCCCCGCCTTCGCCAGTTCACCGGCGAGCGCAGCCAGCGCCGCGGCGACAAACCCGGTGAGCGGCCGGCAAGCCCAGACCTCGACCGCCCCGTTCGCCTGGCACCATTCCATGACTTCGTCTGGGCGATGGGCGGGCGTCACGGTTTGGACGCGGGTGTCGGCATCGGCACTCGCGCCGGCCACCCAAGTCGCGACCAACTCGCTGGGCGAATGCTGCGGCCGCTTCGCGACCGCATACCGAATGGCAGGCACATGAGCCCAGTCGTCCGGCAGAGGCCCGCAGTCCTCGTCGTGCAGGATCACCGCCCGCGGCCGTACTTGAGCGGCGTCGGGTCCGAGAGCGGGCATCACCGCAGCAGTTCGGGCGAGTCCATCGTCTGGTAGCGGCCGGGCCGACTCGTCGAGCTCACCCGGCTGCGGCGACCACCGGCCGTTCGTGTACTTGGCGATGTTGTCGGCGCGGGCCAGGTAGTGCTTGCCCGGCGTCTGGAGGCCGGCCACCCACCGCCACGACAGGGTGTTGGACGCCGGGTCGCCGTCCAGAAGATGATCGAGAAAGAAGCGGGCGCCGAGTTCCCACGGGAGCTTCAACGTGAATACCCACACGCTCGCGAACCACATTCGCACGTGGTTGTGCAGGTAGCCCGTGGAGATGAGTTCCTCGCCCCACGCATTGAAGTACGGCAGGTCGGTCGTGCCAGCGATCGCACGGGCGAGGCGATCGCGGTCAGCCTGCGGGAGCGTGTCGTCGAGGGAGCGTAGCCGTGCCAGGTACGCGTGCCAGACCGGGGGACGGGCCTCGAGCCACCCCTTCCAGTAAGTCCGCCAGACGACCTCCTGCACGAACTTCTCAACCCGCTCGAACGTGCCGACCGTGCGGGCGAAGCCGAGCACTTCCTCCTCCAGCACCAGCCGCCGCCGGAGGTACGGGGAGAGCCGGCTCGTCGTCAGCCCGTCCGCGTAGTTCCGCGCCGTTGAATATTGGCCCACCACCCCAGCTAACGCGGCGAGCCGCGCCAGGCCCGCTGTCCGCGCTGGCACCGTGGCCACTCCCTTTCTTTCGCTGCCCATCATGGCTCCCAGGAGCCGCGCTTAGCCACGGCGTCTGCCAGATCTGCCCGCACAAATCGCCGGCGTCCCGGCGGATCGCCCGCACGTCGGCAGCCGCGAACGGCTCGCACGCCGGGCCATCTCAGCAGCGTCGCTCGACTACCCAGCGGGCGATGTTCATCAGGTGACCGCTCGGCAGGACCGCGCTGACCAGGGCGTGCTCGGCGCGCGCGATGCTGTCTGCCGCCATCTCGCGCGAGCGGTCGAGACCATGCATCGCCGGGTAGGTGACTTTCCCCGTCGCGCGATCCTTGCCTGCCGTCTTGCCGAGGTCAACCGAGCTGCCTTGCACGTCGAGAATGTCGTCGACGATCTGGAACGCGAGGCCGATCTCTCCGGCGAAAGCGTCAATCGCGTTCACCTGCGCCGGCGTCGCACCCGCCATGATGGCCCCGGAGGTGGCCGCGGCGCGGATCAGCGCGCCCGTCTTGCGCGCGTGCATGTCGCGCAGCGTGTCCGCGTCGAGCGGCGGCAACGGGTGGTGTGGCGCCGTGATGCGCCCGGTGTATTCCAGGTCCATCGCCTGTCCGCCCAGCATGCCGCCGGCGCCCACCGCCTGTCCCACGCGGCCCATGACGCGCAGCTTGCGTTCGGTGAGCTGCGGCCGGCCGGCATCGCACGGCTCGTGGGCCAGCAGAGCGAACGCTTCGGCCAGCAGACCGTCGCCGGCCAGGATGGCCAGGCCATCGCCGTAGATCACGTGCAGGGTGGGGCGGCCGCGCCGCATGTTGTCGTTGTCCATCGCCGGCAGATCGTCGTGCACCAGCGAGTAGGTGTGAATGAGCTCCACGGCACAGGCCGCGGGCATCGCCTGCAGCCAGGCTTCCTGAACGGCCGCCGCTGATGCGGGCCGCGCGGCGCTGGCCACCACGTCGGCGGCGGCCAGCGTCAGGATCGGCCGCAACCGCTTGCCGCCGCTGCCAACGGCGTAGCGCATGGCCTCGGCGACCAGGGCGGGACAGACGGGCGGTCGCGGCAGCACGCGGTCGAGTGCCGCCTCGATCTCGACGCGTCGGGCCGAGACATAGTCCGTGAAGCTTTCGCTGCCGGTGTGTGTGTCCGTTGTCATGATCGTCCCATTGTCGTGCACGGTCATACCGTTTCCCACCGCCGCGCCAGGAGGCGCGCGGCAGCCCATCCCGCAAGTCCGACGATCGTGAGTGTCATGGCCGCCGGCAGTACCGCTGTCCAGGCACCGCCTGCGTGCAGCGCGCGATCGAATCCCTCGATGGCCCATGCATTCGGCGTGGCCCAGCCCGCCTGCTGCAGCCACGGCGGCATCAGGAAGCGGGGCACCATCGAGCCACCGATCGCCGACACCACCAGTACGGCCACGTTCGAGACGGTGTGCGACTGCCGTGCCGTCTGGCACAGCGTGGCCACGAACAACGTGAGTCCCGCCGAGGCCAGGGCCAGGCTCGCGGTGACGATCGCCCACGGTCCGACCCGCGCCGGAAGGTCCACTCCGTATGCGAGCCACGCCACGCTGAAGATGAGGGCAACCTGCGCCAGGCCCTGCGCCACCAGGAACAGCGCGCGGCCATCCACCAGGGGACCCATGCCGCCTGGTCCGGCCAGCACGCGGTCGACGATGCCCGAATCGCGATCGTCGTGCAGGCTGCTGGCGCCATGGACGGCCGAGAGCAGGACGAACATCGCCGCCACCGCGCCCGCGTAGTACGCCACCTGATCGAGCGCGGCGCCGCCGGAGGACGACTGGCGCTGCTCGACCAGCGCCGCGAACGGCCCGAGGTCGTCACTGGCTTCGTCGCCAGGTTCGGGTGCGAGCTGGTCGAGCTGCGCGTCCGCCTCGACGCGCTGCTCGCCGGTCAGTTCGACAATCGACTCGTCCACCAGCGTCACGACGCCGCGCAGGGCCGCGTCTGGCAGTCGTGAAAAATAGATCCGCTGGACCGTGCCGGTGAGCAAGGCGCCCGCGACGGCGCGGGCCGGATGCGTGACCACGACGATCGGTGCCGGGCCCTCGCCAACCAGCTCGTCCAGACCCCGCCCGCCTCGCCGGATTACCAGTCCAGCGTCGGCTGCGCCACTGGCGACCGCGGCGTCCACGGCCGCCGCGTCTGCTCCGCGCGCGACCACCCGCAGGTTCGCGCTCGAGGTCACCGCCTCGATGAGCCTCGTGGAGAGCGCCGAGCCCACTTCGTCGGCCAGCGCCACGCGCAGCCGCAACTGTTCGCCCGTCGCGCCGCCAAAGATGGCCGCGAAGATCGCAAACACGATCACCGGCAGCGCGAAGCTCATGACGAGCGCGCCGCGATCCCGCCACAGGGCCAGGGCCAACGATTGCAGCACCGCGCGCCTCACGACACCTCCGCTCTGCCGGTGAGCACGGCGATGGCGCCGCGCAGGCTGGGTTCACGCAGCCGCGCTTCGGCCACCCGCACGCCGGCCGCCAGCAGGCGCTGTTCGGTGGCGCCGAGGTCGGCCAGGCTGTGGCTCGCGGACCGGACCCAGATATGACCGCCAGCCTGCCTGAACCCCTCGGCCTCGAGCGCGCGAGCCGAGCCGTCTGGTCCAGCCTCCACCGAGACCGCCAGCTCGCGGCCGTCGCTGAACGCGCGGGTGACGATCTCGGCCAGGGACCCGTGGGCGAGCACTCGCCCTTGGTGCATGACCACCACGTCGTCACAGATGGCGGCGGCTTCATCGAGGTTGTGCGTGGAAACCAGCAGGCCCATTCCGTTATCCCGTAAGCTTCTGAGCAGCGCGTGCAGGCGCGATTCCGACTCCGCGTCGACACCCACGGTGGGTTCGTCGAGCAGCAGCAGGGCCGGCCGGTGCAGCACGCCAGCCACCAGGTTCGCCCGTCGCCGCATGCCACCCGAGAGGGTGTGGGTGAGCGCCGAGGCGCGGTCGGCCAGGCCCGCCCAGGCCAGGCCCTCGTCGACGCGGGCGCCGAGGACAGCGGCGCCGACGCCCGATAGCCGGGCCAGAACCGAGAGATTCTCCCGAACGGTGAGGTGCGAATAGAGGGCGATGTCCTGGGGTACGATGCCGAGGCGCCCTCGATGCTTGGCCTCGGTCGGGGACAGACCCTCGACGCTGACGCTCCCGCTGTCCAGGCGCAGGCGCCCGGCGACGGCGCGCATCAGCGAGGTCTTGCCCGCGCCGTTCGGGCCCGTAACGGCGACGATCCGGCCGCGCCCGACCTCGAGCGACACCTCGTTCAGGACCAGACGGTCGTCGATGCGGCGGGAGGCGTGCCTGACCTCGAGGGTGGCGGGTAGTATAGTCATGACTCCGTGATCGTCGATGTGCTCGTCGTCGGAGGTGGCCTGGCCGGAAGCCTTGCGGCTTGGCGGCTCACCACCGCTCATCCAAACCTCAGCCTGTGCCTTATCGAAGGGGGCTCGCGGCTAGGCGGCAATCATACTTGGTCATGTCACGACACCGATCTGCCGCCGGCCGCCCACGACTGGGTGGCACCGCTCGTCGCGGCCCGGTGGCCGCGGCACGAGGTCCGGTTCCCACGAGGCCCCCGCGTGCTGTCCGGCGCCTACCTCTCCATCACCTCGGCGCGCCTGCATGACGTGATCGCCCCGGCGCTCGGGCACCGCCTCAAGCTCGACACCGCGGTGGCGAAACTTGGTATTCAGGGTGTGACGCTCAAATCGGGTGAAGAGATCCACGCCAACGTCGTGATCGACGCGCGCGGCGCCTTCAAGCCGCCGGTCCCCGTCGGGTGGCAGACGTTTGTGGGCCAGGAGTTCGAACTCGAGGCGGATCACGGCATGGAGCACCCGATCCTGATGGACGCGACGGTGCCGCAAGTCGGCGGTTTCCGCTTCATCTATGTCCTTCCCTGGACCGCCCGCCGTGTGCTGGTCGAGGACACGCTGTACGCCGACACCCCCACGGTCGACTACGGGACTTGCCGCCGGGCGATCGCCGACTACGTCACCCGCCGCGGCTGGGCCGTGAAGACCATGATTCGTGAGGAAGCTGGTGCTTTACCCATCCCACTCGAGGGGCGTGGCGAGGCGTTCTGGCCCGACGCCACGCTCCGCATCGGCATGCGTGCGGGCTTGTTTCACCCCACCACCGGCTACTCGCTGCCCGATGCCGTGGCGACGGCCGAGCTGCTGGCCGGGATGGACCTCGGCGACCGGGACCGCGTCTATCACAGAGTGAAACAGGTGGCACTTGGTAAATGGCGCCAGCGCGCGTTCTTCAGGCTGCTCAATCGCCTGTTGTTCCGGGCCGCGCGTCCCACAGAGCGGTTCCGGGTACTCGAGCAGTTCTATCAGCGGCCCGAGCCATTGATTGCGCGGTTCTACGCGGGCCGCGTGACGTGGCTCGATCGGGCCCGTGTACTGGCGGGCCGGCCGCCGGTGCCCATTGCGCGCGCGCTGGCGCACCTGCGAGGCCAATAGCATGACGCCATCCACGTCGGCACCACGCGCAGCCGTCATCGGCAGCGGATTCGGCGGGCTGGCCCTAGCCATTCGCCTGCAGGCCGCTGGCATTCCCACCACGATCTTCGAGCAGCGCGACCGCCCGGGCGGCCGCGCCTACGTCTACCACGACCAGGGCTTCACGTTCGACGCCGGCCCCACCGTGATCACCGCACCGCACTGTCTCGAGGAGCTCTTCGAGGTGGCGGGGGAACGCTTGTCCGACCACGTCGACCTGATGCCGGTCACGCCGTTCTATCGCCTGTTCTGGGAAGACGGCACCGTTATCGACTACTCGAACGACATGGCGGCCATGGTGCGGCAGATCCGCGCCATCAATCCGGCGGACCTCGACGGCTATCAGCAGTTCCTCCGCTACGCCGAGGAGGTGTTCAAGGAGGGCTACACGAAGCTCGCGCACGTGCCGTTCTTGGACCTGTGGAGCATGGTGCGGGTGGCGCCGCAGTTGATGCGCCTCGAGGCCTTCCGTACCGTCTACGACATCGTCGCGCGCTACATCAAGGACGAGCACCTGCGCCAGACGTTCAGCTTCCACTCGCTGCTGGTCGGCGGGAATCCGTTCGCCACCTCGTCGATCTACACGCTCATCCACGTGCTCGAGCGGAAGTGGGGCGTGACGTTTCCACGTGGCGGCACCGGCGAGCTGGTCCGGCAACTGATGGCGTTGTTCGAGCGGCTGGGCGGCACGATGCGCCTGAACACCGGCGTGGACGAGATCCTCACCCGCGACGGCCGCGTCACCGGCGTCCGCACCTCCGACGGCCGCGAAGAGGCGTTCACGGCTGTGGCCAGCAACGCCGATGTCGTGCACACCTATCGACGCCTACTGCGGCGGGAACCGGTGGCGGCGAGCAAGGCGGGCGGCCTTGAGCGGTCGCGCTTCAGCATGTCGCTGTTCCTCATCTACTTCGGCACCAGGCGCCGGCACCCGCACCTCGCGCATCACAACGTGATCTTCGGCCCGCGCTACCGCGAACTGCTGGACGACATCTTCGTGAAGGGCACGCTGGCCGACGACTTCTCGCTCTACCTGCACGCGCCGTCGGTGACCGATCCGTCGCTCGCGCCAGAGGGCTGCGAGGCGTTCTACGTGCTGTCACCCGTCCCGCACCTGGGCCTCGGCGACATCGACTGGCGCACCGAGGGACCCCGATACGCCGACCGCATCCTGTCGTATCTCGAGGCGCGCTACATCCCGAACCTCAAGGCCGACCT